>JAFGQF010000289.1 GCA_016935775.1 Caldifarciminota bacterium | reverse complement strand
TGACCCGCGACCTGCGCATCGCCACCATCTTCCTGTCAACGATGGGCACCGACGCCGAGCGCAAGCAGACCCTGGCGCACGTCCGCAACGCCGCCGGTTTCATCCGGCGGCAGTTGCCGCGCTTCGTGAAGCTGCGCTACCTGCCCGAGCTGCGCTTCGAGCGCGACGACCTGCTGGCCCACGAGCGCCGGGTGAACGAGTTGCTCGACGAAGTCTACCCCGACGGCCCGCCCGCGCCCGAGCCGCCGGGCGAGCCCGATGAGCCGGGCGACTGACGCGGCATCGGTTTGATGCGCGGTGTACTCAACGTGGACAAGCCTTCGGGCATCACTTCGTTTGACTGCATCCGCCGGCTGCGAGCCGTTCTCCGGCCGGACCGGCCGGCACTGGGCCACGCCGGCACGCTCGACCCGATGGCCTCGGGCGTCTTGCTGGTGCTGTTCGGGCCCGCCACGCGCGCGAGCCGCTGGTTGATGGGCTCGGACAAGGAGTACGAGGCCGTGGTGCAGTTCGGCGCCCGCACCGACACCGACGACGTCACCGGCACCGTGGTCGAGGAACAACCGGCGCCCGGGCTCGACCGCGCCGAACTGGCCGCGCTGCTCGCGGGCTTCACCGGCGAAATCGAACAGGTTCCGCCCCGGTTCACGGCGCTGAAGCAGGGCGGCGTCGCCCAGCACCGGCTGGCCCGCGCCGGCCGGCCGGTCGAGCCGAAGCCGCGCACGGTCGCGGTCCGCGAAATCGTGCTGCTCGACTGGCAACCGCCCCGGCTGCGGCTGCGCTGCCGGGTGTCGTCCGGTTTCTACGTCCGCAGCCTGGCCCGGGACATCGGCTCCCGTGCCGGCTCTTGCGCAACGCTCGCCGGGCTGGTACGGACCGCTTCGGGCCGGTTCCGGCTGGCGGACGCGGTCGCGCTCGACAATCTCGACCGGGCAGGTATCGAGCACGCGCTGGTGCCGGTGGTGGACGCGCTCGCCGGCCTCGCCCGGGTCGAGGTCGCGCCGGAGCTGGCCCGCGACCTGCTCCAGGGCCGTCCCATCCCCGCGCCCGCGGGCACGCCCGGCGGCACCGTGCTCTGCCTGAACCGGGAACTCGATTTCCTCGGGGTATGCGACTGCCGCGACGACGCGCTCCACCCGAAACGGCTAATCCATGGCAACTGAGACCGGCCCGGTGCTTTGCCTGGGCAGTTTCGACGGCGTCCACCGCGGCCACCGGGCGATTTTGGACCGGGGGCGCGAGGAGGCGGCGCAAACCGGCGCCGCGCTGGCGGTGCTGACCTTCGACCCGCTGCCCGCCCAGCTCATCCACCCGGACTTCACCTACGTGCTGACCCCGTTGCGCGAGAAGACGGCACTGTTGGTCGAGCTCGGCGTCGAGGCAATCCACGTGCTGCGGTTCGACCGGCCGGCCCGGGAGATGGCGCCGGCCGATTACGTCGCGCGGGAGGTCCTGCCCCTGCGCCCGGCCGCTGTCTGCTGCGGCTCCGACCACCGCTTCGGCCGGAACGGCGCCGGCGACACCGCGTTGTTGCGCCGCCTGCTCGAGCCGCGCGGCGTCGGGCTGTTCGAGGTGCCGGAGTTCCGGCTGTTCGAGGCGCCGGTGCGCAGCACCCGGGTACGCGAGCGGTTGCTCCTCGGCCACGTCCGCCGGGCGGCTGAACTGCTCGGCCGGGAGTACCGGCTGGCCGGCCGGGTGGTGCCGGGTTTCGGCACCGGCCGCAAGCTCGGGTTCCCGACCCTGAACATCCAGGTCGAGGAGCCGGAGAAACTGGTGCCGGCTGACGGCGTTTACGCAGCCCGGGCCGAGCTGGACGGCCTCCGTCCTGCGGTGCTGAACATCGGCCACCGGCCGACGTTCCAGGGCGAGAAACGGTCCATCGAGGTCCACCTGCTCGACCGCGAGCTGGCCGAGCCGCCCGCGCGCGTCGCGGTGCGGTTCGTCGAGCGGCTGCGGCCCGAGCGCCGGTTCGGTTCGGCCGGGGAACTCGCCCGGCACATCGCGGCCGATGTCGAGCGCGCCCGGGCCATCCTCGCCGCGTAACCCGCGCGCCCGGACCGACGTCCTACCGGCGTCCTTGACTTGAATGCCCGGTCTGACACTATATACAATATCTGAATAGGCCGCCCGCACGAAGGGTAGAGAATCAAGTTCGGAGGTAGTAAATGACACCGTTCCGCACGCTGACCATCCTGTTCGCCGGCCTCGCGGCCGGACTGTGCCTGGCCGCGCCCGCATCGCCGGATTCGCTCGTCCTGCCCGCCCGGCTCGACACGCTGACCGAGGGCGAACTGCGCATCTACCCGCCCGATGGCGCCCGGCTGCCGGTCCGCTACCAGGTGAGCTGGGGCGACGGCGAGACGCTCGACTGGACCCTGCCGCTTCAGACCGCGACGGACATCAGCCGCTACCATCGCTACCGTCGGTTCGGCGACTTCCAGGTCCGGGCGCGCCTGCGCGACGCCACCGGCGCGGTCTCGGCGTGGGGCCGCCCGCTCGAGTTGACGGTCGGGCCGTCGCTCCTCAAGTGGGTCTTCCCCACCTTCGACCCGATAACCGGGTCGCCCGCGCTCGACCGGGACGGCAACGTCTACATCGGTGACGAGAGCGGCTGGTTCTACTCGCTCGCGCCCGACGGCCAGCTGCGCTGGAGCTTCCGAGCCGGGGGCCCGGTGCTCGCCACCGCCTGCATCGCGCCCGACCCGCCGCCCGGCGCCGGCGGCTTCTTCCGCCGGCTGTTCGGGCCGCGCAAGCCGGCGCGCGAGCTGGTCTATGTCCCGTCGCTCGACAGCCAGCTCTACTGCCTGGACACCGACGGCAATCTCGTCTGGAAGACCAGCCTCGGCGACGAGCTCTACACCGCCCCGGCGGTTGACGCCGCCGGCAACATCTACATCGGCACCGACGCCGGCCGGCTGGTAGCGGTCGACCGTCTCGGCGCGGTCGAGTGGGAGTACGACACCGGCGACGAGATAACCGGCTCGCCCTCGGTCGGCGCCGACGGGCTGGTCTATCTCACGTCGGACTCGCTCTACTGCTTCGACGCCCGCGGCCGGCTGCGTTGGTCGTTCGGCACCACCACCGAAGACTATTTCTACGCCTCGCCGGTGCCCGACATCGAGGGCAACGTCTACGCCGGCTGCGTCGACGGCCACGTCTACTGCCTGCGGCCCGACGGCCGGCTGCGCTGGCGCGCGCCGACGCCCGACGAGGACGAAATCAAGCCCGAGGTCGTCTACGGACCGGACGGTGTGCTCTGGTTCGGCGACGACGGCTACTACCTCAACCGCAAGACCCCGGACGGCACGGTCGAACAGGTCTACGAGGCCGACGACTACATCATCGCCACCGCCGCGGTGGCCGAGGACGGTACCGTCTACTTCCTGCCCGAGGACGGCTATCTCTACGCGCTCGGCCCGGCCGGCCGGCTGCGCTGGAAGCTCGAGGTCGCGGTCGAGAGCAAGGACCTGTTCTGCACCAGCGCGCCGGTCATCGCGCCCGATGGCACGGTCTACGTCGGGTCGTGGGACGGCGGGGTCTACGCCTTCCAGGGCGGTAGCCCACCCGCCCGCTCCGGCTGGCCCCAGTACCGGCACGATGCCGGCCACACCGGCCGGCTGACCCGCTGAATGATGACCGCAACACCCCTTCCGCGT
>JAFGQF010000069.1 GCA_016935775.1 Caldifarciminota bacterium | reverse complement strand
TCGGCCGGCTGCCGGTGGCAGCGGCATTGCTCGTGATCATCGCCGGCACGCTGCCGGCCCAGCAGAAGATCTGGACGCAGCGCTACGATTCGGGACAGGACTACTGGGACCAGGTGACCGCGGTCGCCTGGTGCCCGGACAACGCGGTGGTGGTCACCGGGTTCAGCTACGGCTCCAGCAACAATCTCGACATCGCGACCGTCAAGATGAACTCCGACGACGGCGAGATACTCTGGTCCCGGCGCTGGACCGCGAGCGGCACCTCGATTGACGAGGCGCGGGTCATCGCGGTTGACGATTCGGGCAACGTGTTCGTGGCCGGCGTGGCCGCGGTCGGCACGCCCGAGGGCAACAACTACGTCACCATCAGGTACTCGCCCGACGGGAACGAGGACTGGGCGGTGCAGTACCACTCGGGCGACGACGTCGCGGTCGCGGTGGTGCCGGACGGCGCCGGCGGCTGCTATGTCACCGGCCACAGCACCTACGGCGGCAACTACGACTACCTGACCATTCACTACGACAGCCTCGGCGCCGAGGCGTGGGTCTCGCGCGTCGGCGGGCCGGCCAACGGCACGGACCGCGCCAAGGCGATGGTGGCGGACCCCGCCGGGAGCTACCTCTACGTCACCGGCTCGGGCTACGCGGCCACGACCGGGATGGACTACTACACCCTGAAGCTCGACCGCGCCACCGGCGACACGCTCTGGGGCCGGACCTACGACGGCTCCGCGGCCAGCCCGGCGCACGACACCGCCTACGCCATCGTGCTCGACCCGGACGGCAACGTCGTGGTCACCGGGATGGCGGGCGAGCAGGGGACCTGGTACGACGCGACGACGGTGAAATACTCGCCCGGCGGCGACGAACTCTGGGTGTACCGGTTCGACGCCGGCCGCAACTCCCAGGACTGCGCCTCGAGCATCGCGATTGACCCGGACGGCAGCGTCATCTGCGGCGGTTTCACCGACGAGTACTACTTCGACAGCTTCTGGGACTTCCTGGTGTTCTCGGTGCGGCCGGACGGTTCGGGCACGGACTGGCGCTACATCCACGACGAGGCGATCGAGGACGACAGCGCCTGCCAGGTGCTGACCGACGAGTTCGGCAACGTCTACGCCTGCGGCTACATAACGACAATCGAGGGCGAGCTCGACTGGCACATCGCCAAGCTCGGCCGGCAGGGAACCTTGTCCTGGACCGCGCAGCACGGCGTGTTCGACGAGAGCGACATCGTGGCCGACATCTGCCTCGACCCGCTCGGCAGCATCTACGTCGCCGGTTCGGACTGGTACGAGGGCTCGGAATACTACGCGATTGTCAAGTACAGCGAGGAGGACGTCGGGGCGTGGCGGGTGGCGGCGCCGGTTGACACGGTGGTGAAGGGACAGTTCATCACGCCCCGGGTCTGGGTGCGCAACTACGGGGCGACCGCCCAGAGCTTCCCGGTGTGGATCGGCATCGGCGGGTTCTACTACGACGGCCAGACGGTCAGCAACCTGCCGCCGTTCGACTCGGTGCTGGTGAGCTTCGCGCCGTGGGAGGTGCGGGACGTCGGGCCGTACGCGGTCCGCTGCCACACGCTGCTCCCCGGCGACAAGGACCCGGCCAACGACACCACCGAGAGTTACGTGCTCAGCGTCTACCCGCCGGGCTGGGTCGAGGTCGCCTCGATGCCGCTGCAGCCCTCGGGCGCTGACGTGAAGCGCGGCGGCTGGCTGACCTATGACCCCGGCCTGGACCTCATCCTCGCGGCCAAGGGCAATAAGACGACGGATTTCTACGCCTACGACATGAAGGCCGACACCTGGGGCCTGCCGCTGGCCGCGGTGCCGAGCGGCGTGCGCCGGGGCAAGCTCCGGCCGCCGGACAAGGGCACGCTGGGTATCTCCGACGGCGCGGGCAACGTCTACCTGACCTCGGGCTCGAGCACGCGCAGTTTCTGGAAGTACAACTACGAAGGCGACACCTGGGAGGCGCTGCCGGACGTGCCCGAGGGGCCGAGCGGCAAGGACGTCAAGGGCGGCAACTCGATGGCGTTCATCACCATCGGCGACACCGGCTGGGTTTACCTGCTCAAGGGCTACCGGACCGAGTTCTTCCGGTTCAACACCGTCGCGCGGCGCTGGGACGTGCTCGCCGACGCGCCGGGCGAGGGCATCAAGGGCAAGTGGCAGAACGGCTCGTGGATCGTCTACGACGGCGAGCGCAGCATCTACGCCCACCCGGCGCGCTACTACGACCGGGTGAACGACCGGCACTACCTGTTCAAGTACGACGTCCCGCGCGACTCCTGGGTCCGCTCGTCGCTCACCGGGATGCCGCTCGCCGGCCAGCACGGCCGGAAAATCAAGCGCAAGAAGGCCAAGGACGGCGGCCAGGGCGCATACTACGACGGCTACATCTACGCGCTCAAGGGCGGCAACACCCAGCAGTTCTTCCGCTACAACGTCGACCGCGACTCCTGGGTCGAGCTCGACACGGTGCCCACCCGGGGCTCGAGCGGCAGGAAGCGGCGGGTGAAGTACGGCGGCGGGCTGATTTACGCCGACTTCGCGCTCTGGGCGCTCAAGGGCAACCGGACCAGCGAGTTCTGGCGCTCGGGCCTGTACCTCGACCTTGATGCCTTCGGCCGGCGGCCGGCGCGGGCCGGGGCGGCCGGCCTGGCCGGCGGGGCCGGCTTCGCGTTCAACGCGGCGCCCAACCCGTTCGTCGGCCGCACGGCGCTGCGCTACAGCCTGCCGCGGGCGGGCCGGGTGCGGCTCTCGCTCTACGACGCGGCCGGCAGGTGCGTCCGGACCGCGGTGAACCAATGGCAGGCGCCGGGCGCGCACTCGGTGAGCCTGCGCGACGAAGGGCTGGCCGCCGGGGTCTACCTGGCGAAACTGGAGCTCACCAACGAGGCCGGCACGCTGACCGAGACGCGCAAGCTGCTGCTGGCGCGCTAGCGAGGAGGAGATATGCGAAGCGTTCGAACCGTCTTGTTCTTACTGCTGGTGCCGCTCGCGCTCGCGGCCCAGAACGCGGACACGATGTGGGTCAACGTGTACGACCGGGGGTCGTGCCAGGACGACTACTACGCCAACGACATCGTGCGGGACCCGAACAACAACATCTACGTCGTCGGCTCGATGGGCATCACGATGGGGCCGACCCTGCGGCTCACCCCGGGCATCATCAAGTACAACCAGTGGGGCGACAGCCTCTGGGCGTACGTCTGGCACCCCGGCATCAGCGCGCTCGACCTCGAGAACACCTTCCACGCGGTCGCGCTCGACTCGTCCGGCCACGTCTGGGGCGCGGGCACGCGGATGCACTATATCTACCCGGCGTTCACCTACAGTTTCTTCGTCGCCCGGCTCGACACCGCCAACCCGGAGAACAACCAGAAGGTCCGGATAATGAACTGGGGCATCGGCGACGACCGGCTGTTCGACATCGCCGTGGGGCCGAACGGCGAGGTCTACGCCTGCGGCGCCTGCACCGACACGATGACCACGCACTCGCCCCCGCGCCTGGACACTTTCAGTTTCTTCACGGTGATGCGCCTGCACGTGACCGACAGCATCCGGCCGCTGTGGACGCGGCGCTACGTGCTCGACGAGGAGGCCTTTGACGCCCACGGCGGGCTCGGGCCGCGGCTCGCGGCCCGCGGCCGCGACCGGCACCCGCTGCTGTTCAAGGAGCTGTGGTACGAGTGGACCAACGCCGCGGTCGCGCTCGACGTCAACTCGTCGGGCGAGCTGGCGGTCACCGGCTACGGCCTGCATTCGAGCCGCGAGTACGAGGCCTGGACGATGAAGTTCGACTCGACCGGCAACCGACTCTGGGAGAAGGCGGACGGCGGCACCCTGCTCGACGAGGACGACGCCGGCTTCGACGTCGCGATGATGGAGAACGGCCGCGTCGTCGTCTGCGGGTTCGACGACCGGGGCCTTTACCCGGACTTCGCGGTCTACGGCTACCCGTCCGCGGGCGGCGACGCCTATGCCAAGGTTCAGGTGGACTACGACGCGGGCGACGACTTCGCCTTCGCAATCGCCAAGGACGACGCCACCCCGCAGAACGTCTACGTCACCGGCGCGGCCGAGATGCCTGCCGGCCCGGCCGACTGGGGCTACCAGTTTCTCACCCACAAGCTCGAGGTGACCAACCTCGAGCAGCGCTGGGGCTCGGGCGGCGCCACCTGGGGCGACACGCTCGAGGACGCATTCGGCTACGACGTCGCCTGGGCCGACGGCCGGGTCTACGTCACCGGCCACGACTCGGGCGCGGTGATGATGACGCTCTGCTACGGCGATTCGTCGGTTTCGCCCAAGTTCGAGGAATGGGCGCTGTCCTACACGTACCCGGACTCCTCGGACAACAGCCTCGGGACGACAGTCTGCGCCTCGGACTCGGACGGCGTCTACGTCGCGGGCCAGTCCGAGCGGATGAACCCGTTCCTCGGCTCGGTAATGCCGGTGATGCAGCTCTTCAACGACGACCGTGACCTCCGCGCCGACTCGCTGCTCGCCCCGAACGACACGCTCGTCTACGGCGCGGCGGTCGCCCCGCGGATGCGGATCGTCAACGAGGGCAACAGCCGGGGACTCCCGGTGGCCTATTTCCGGGCCGGCGACGGTTTCGCCGACACCGTGATAGTGCTGAACTGGATGTACCCGGGCGACTCCGTGGACGTCACCTTCGGCAACTGGACCCCGGCCCAGATGGGCCCGGTGGCGGTCCAATGCAGCGTCGCCCTGCTGGGCGACGTGGACAACTCGAACGACTTCATCCTCGACACCGTCTTCGTGCTCCGGCGCGACGTCGG
>JAFGQF010000068.1 GCA_016935775.1 Caldifarciminota bacterium | reverse complement strand
CGGCGAGGAGAGGACAGGTACCGGGGTTCGGCGCGGGCGGTTATCACTTCGGGCGTGATGACGCATTCGGTGACGCCCGTGCGCGAGGGGAGGTCGAACATTATGTCGAGCATCGCCGATTCGAGCACGGCCTTGAGGCCGCGGGCCCCGGTCTTGCGCTTGAGCGCGAGCGCGGCGACCGTGTCCAATGCCTCGGGCGTGAAGGTGAGCTTGACGCCCTCGAGTTCGAAGTAGTAGGCGTACTGGCTGAGCAGGGCGTCTTTGGGCTTGGTGAGGATGTCCACGAGCGCGGCCTTGTCCAAGCTGTGGAGCGCGGCGATAACCGGCACCCGGCCGACGAACTCGGGGATGAGGCCGTAGTGGATGAGGTCGTCGGGCTCGACCAGGGGCAGGAGTTCGTCCACCGCCCGCTCGCGGGCGACCGACATGTCGGCCCCGAACCCGAGCGCGGACCGACGCACCCGGCGCTCGACGAGCCTGTCGAGCCCGTTGAAGCTGCCGCCGCAAATGAAGAGGATGTGGCGGGTGTTGACCTTGATGTACTGCTGTTCGGGGTGCTTGCGGCCGCCGGCGGGCGGGACGTTGGCGACCGTGCCCTCGAGGATTTTCAACAGCGCCTGCTGGACGCCCTCGCCCGAGACGTCGCGGGTTATCGAGGGCGAGTCGGCCTTGCGGCAGATCTTGTCCACCTCGTCGAGGTAGATGATGCCGATTTCGGCCAGGCTCACGTTGCCGTTGGCGGCCTGGAGCAGGCGGAGGAGTATGTTCTCGACGTCCTCGCCGACGTAGCCGGCCTCGGTCAGGGGCGTGGAGTCGGAGATGGAGAACGGGACGTGGAGGAAGCGGGCGAGGGTCTGGGCCAGGAGGGTCTTGCCGACCCCGGTCGGGCCGATGAGCAGGATGTTGGACTTTTCCAGTTCCGGGCCCCTGCTGCGGGCGTTGACTCGCTTGTAGTGGTTGTAGACCGCGACCGAGATGACTTTCTTGGCGTGGTCCTGGCCGATGACGTAGCGGTCGAGCGCGGCCTTGATTTGCGCGGGCGGGGGCAGTTCGTGCGGCAGGACGCGCGGGGCCGGGGCCTTGTCCGAGGTTAACAGGCCGACCGCGGTCCGGGCGCAGGTCTCGCAGACCCGGCCGCGCTTGCCCTGGACCAGCCTGCCCGCGTCCGCGGCCGCGCGGCCGCAGAACGAGCAGCGCTCGACGCGGGGCTTTGCCGGTTTCTTCTCGCTCAAGCCTGGGACCGCTTCTCGATGACCGCGTCAATCAGTCCGTAATCGCGCGACTCCTCGGGCGACATCCAGAAGTTGCGGTCCGAGTCCCTGGTGATGCGTTCGGCCGGCTGGCCCGTGTGCTTCGCCATTATCTCGGCGAGCTGCTCCCTGAGCCGGACGATCTCGCGGGCGTGGATTTCGATGTCGGTGGCCTGGCCGCCGACGCCGTAGGCCGACGGCTGGTGGATCATTATCCGCGAGCGGGGCAGGGCGAAGCGCTTGCCCTTTTCGCCGGCGCAGAGCAGCAGCGCGGCGATCGAGGCCGCCATCCCGACGCAGGTGGTGGCGACCCGGGGCTTGATGTACTGCATCGTGTCGTAAATCGCGAGCCCGGATGAGACGATGCCGCCGGGCGAGTTGACGTAGAGCTGGATGTCCTTCTCCGAGTCCTCGGCCTCGAGGTAGAGGAGCTGGGCGACGATCAGGTTGGCGACGTTGTCGTCCACCGGCATCCCGAGGAAGATTATCCGTTCCTTGAGCAGCCGGGAGTAGATGTCGTAGGCGCGCTCGCCGCGGCCGGTCTGTTCGATGACCATCGGTATCAGCACGGGTACCTCCTCACTCATCTTTCGCCTTCGGGCCGCCGACCACCTCGGCCTTGTCAACGATGAAGTCCATCACCTTGTCGCGCAGGAGCTGGGAGCGGAACCCCGGGTTGTCCAGCAGCGGCGCGACGTCCTCGACCGGCTTGCGCACCCGCTCGGCGAGCGCTCGCACCTGGGCCTGGATTTCCTCGTCGGTGACCTCGATCTTCTCTTCCCCGGCGATGCGCGAGGCCAGCACGTCGAATCTCGCCCGGCGCTCGGCCGCCTGGGTGAGCCGGGCGGTCGTTTCCTCGTCGTCGGGCAGCTCGTACTCGCGGCGCAGCAGGTCGAGGTTGGACTTGACCCAGGACGCGGGCGGCTCGAAGTCGTGGTCGCGGAGCAGCTTGTCGAATACCTGGTTCTTGAGGTCGTTGCGCACCAGCCGCTCGCGGTCGGCGAGGATGGCGGCGTTCAGGTCCTTGCGCAGGTCGTCGAGGTCTTCGTAGCCGATGTCGGCGGCGAATTCCTCGTCCACCGGGGGCACGTTCTTCTGCTTGACGTCGTTGACCCGGAAGCGGAAGACGACCTTCCTGCCGGCGAGGCTCTTGTCCGAGGCCTCGGCCGGCATCTCGGCCTCGATTTCGCGCTCCTCGCCCGGCTTCGCGCCGACGAGCCCTTCGTTCACCTCGGGGAAGTTCATCGGGTCGCCGACCTCGAGCATCACGTTCTTGCGCGGCTCGGCCGCGGGCTCGCCCTCGATGAGCGTCGCGTAGTCAACGTTGACGAACAGCCCGTCGCGGACCGGCTCGTCCACCGGCTTGAAGGTGGCGCAGCGGTCCTGCAAAGCCTTGAGCCGTTTCTCGAACTCCTCGTCGAACCCGGTCGGCTCGTTGCGCCGGAGCTGCAGTCCCTTGTACTCCCTGAGCTCGAACTCGGGGAAGACCTCGACCGCGAGCCGGAACTTGACGGCCTTGGTGGGCAGGATTTCCAGGTCGGTCAGCCGGGGCTGGTTCGCGAGCCGGAAGCCCTGCGCTTCGAGCACCTCGGCCGTGGCCTGCTCGACCAGCTCCTCGGCGACCTGGTTTTCGAGCGCTTCGCCGACGCGGCGGCGCAGCAGTTCGAGCGGCACCTTGCCCTTGCGAAAGCCCGGGATCTCGGCGCGCTCGCGGTAGCCGGCGAGCGTCTCCTCGACGCGGCCGGCCAGTCTCTCGGGCTCGAGCTCGACCTCGATTTCGCGCAGCCAGGGCTTGGGCGACTTGATACTGGTTTCCAAAACAGCTCCTGTGTTCGTTTCCGGGGAGGTACGGCGGAATGCGAGGAGGGGGATTCGAACCCCCACCCCTTGAGGGACTGGATCCTAAGTCCAGCGCGTCTGCCAGTTCCGCCATCCTCGCTTCGGCGCTGAGTATAGACCGGGGCAGGAGAAGGTCAAGACAGGAGAGCCCAAATGGCCAATGCCTAATGCCCAATCCCTAATGACCAATGCCTAATCCCGAATCACCAATGCCCAGGTCGCAATGACCAATCGAGTACCAGTGTCCAATCAACCGGCCGAATGACCGATGACCGCAGGACCGGGGCGACGGTTGCCGCCTCACGCGGCCTTGCGCCGGAACTCGACCCAGAGCGGCCGGTGGTCGGCCACGTAGTAGCGGACGTACTGGAAGAACCCGGTCTCGTTCTCCTGGTAGAGGTCCGGGAACAGCACCTTGTCGAAGTCGAAGACGCCCATCCGGTCGGTGAAGTCCTCGCCGGTGCGCGAGGGGAAGAACGCGACCTCGTCGTAGTGCTTGTCGCCGGCCAGGTTCGAGCCGACCAGTTCGGTGTTGTACTTGGGCACGGTCAGCCCGTGCCCGGAGAGCAGCTCGTAGAGCTCGTCGCCCGGGCCGAGGCCGGGCATGTTGAAGTCGCCGAGCAGGATGATGTCGCCGTGGGGCGGGCCGGGCTTGTCGAGGCGCGACTTCGCCCACCGGCCGAGCGCGGTGGTTTCGAGCCGCCGGATTCCGTAGTTGGACCAGTAGAGGTGGACGTTCACGAGGCAGAACGAGAAGTCGCCCGCCTGGAACGACACGATGTAGGGGTTGCGGTTGAACCCTTCGAAGGGCTGCTCGACCGGGTCGATGCCCTCGATGAGAATCCGCCCGCGCTCGTAGCCGCGCATCGCCAGCTCGGCCGCCAGCCCGGTCGGGCTGACCCGGCGCTTGCGAAAGATGTAGGCCAGCCGCTCGTCGTTGCCGGCCGGGTCGCTGAAGATGATTTCCCAGCCCGAACCCAGCTCGGCCATCAGCGCCTTGACGTGGTCGAGCCGTTCGGCGATCTCCTGCACCGCGACGACGTCGAAGGGCTTGATGATGTCGGCCATCAGCTTGAAGTGGACCGGCTCGCGGTGCTGGGCCCCGAAGTTGGTCAGGTTCCAGGTCGCGACGAGCACGTTCTCGTCGGTGCGCTTCGGGACGCCCCGGTGGTTTCGGTGCTGCTTCAGGCGCTTCAGTTCGTCGGCCGGTTGGACGGTGTAGTCGAACCCGGGCTTGGCGTGGGGCTGCATTGGACCTCCTCTTGGTCGTTCAGTTTTCCAGCCACGCGACCGGCGCGGCCGTCCGGCGAGCCGGGAACGGTCCGTGGTCGCACGGCAGTACATATGCAATCCCCGGGCCGGGCAGAGACGGCGTTGAAACTGCGCAACTTGGCCGCGAGGCCGGGATAGTCTGTCTCATCGTAAGACACACCAGGAGGCCGATGGCCTTTCCGTCGGTCGCCGGGAGCGATGCCAAGTGTCAAACCTGTGGTGGTTTAGCAATGCAACAGCGATGCGAATGAGAATTGGACACTGGATACGACACCCTGGGCCCGAGGAACCGGCCGCTCGACCCGGGACTCGGGAGGGGGGTGACCCCTGGAGTCATCGGGCGTTTCAAACCGGGCCAAAGGGGCGCGATCAAGGGCCGTATCGGCACGCCCGTGATGGAGTCGTTGCGTCCGGGCGGAGAGGCCTTGCGTGCGGCCGGGCTTGACCTGGGCCGGGTTTCGGGTATCTGTCTATCCTGATGCTGACCGGCATCCTCGTGAGCATGCGGCCCAAGCAGTGGGTGAAGAACCTGCTGGTCTTCGCCGCGCTCGTCTTCTCGAAGCATCTGCTGGAGCCGGACGCGGTGCTGCGGTCGCTGGCCGCGTTCGTCGTCTTCTGCCTGCTGTCGGGCGCGGTCTACATCATCAACGACCTCGCCGACCGCGAGGGCGACCGCCGTCACCCGAAGAAGAAAGACCGGCCGATAGCCTCGGGGAAGCTCAAGCCCGGGCCGGCAATCGCCTGGGCCGCGCTCTCGGTCGCGGCCGGGCTCATCGGCGCGTGGCTGCTGGACTGGCGGTTCGGCGTGCTCGGGGCCGGCTACTTCCTGATGCAGCTGGCCTACTCGTTCCGGCTCAAGCACGTCGTGGTGCTGGACGTCATCATCGTGGCGATCGGGTTCGGGCTCAGGGCGATTGCCGGCACCTTCGTCATCAACGTCGAGATATCGTCTTGGCTGTTCGTGGTGACCCTGCTCCTGGCCCTGTTCGTGGCCGTGGCCAAGCGCAGGCACGAGCTGCTGTTCCTCGAGGGCGGGGGCATCAGCCACCGGAGCGTGCTGGGCAAGTACTCGGAGACCCTGCTCGACCAGATGATGGCGGTGGCGACGTCGGCGACGGTGGTCGCCTACTGCCTGTACACCATCGCGCCCGAGACGACCGAGAAGTTCGGCTCGCGCAACCTGATATTCACCCTGCCGTTCGTGCTCTACGGCGTCTACCGGTACCTGTACCTGGTGTACCGCAAGGAAGCGGGCGGCGCGCCGGAAAAGGTCTTCGTCACCGACCTGCCGATGATAGTGGACATCCTGCTCTGGGTCGCGGCCGTGATCGTGGTCCTGTACGTCCGGCTCTAGCCGCTCAACAACCGACAACCGGGTTCGGGCCGGGTCGTGTTCAGCACGGCGTCGGTCTTGACAGCGAGTCCGATTGGAATCAGAATGCCGGAGGAGATGTGCGGGGATTCACAGGAAGAGCCTGCGAGGGTACGCGCTTAGTTGCTGGATATGGCGGGCCGGGAGGCACTGGAGCCAGAGCCCGGATCGAATCGTGCCTGCTGCCTCGCGACGGGCGTGTATGTCTCGTCATTGTCCTCCTGTGGACCGTAGATGTGTCCAGCAAGGTGACCTTGACCAGATAGGAGAACGAAGGACGGAGTATGAGTAGCGTTCCTCTGTCTTCCAGCCGCCGTTTCAAGACCATGCACGCGCGCCTGGCAGTCGCTCTTCTTACGCTGATGCTGCTGACCGCCGGGGCAGCGGAGCTGCAATTCAAGCGCAGCCT
>JAFGQF010000288.1 GCA_016935775.1 Caldifarciminota bacterium | reverse complement strand
CTCCCGGGAGCGGTCAGGCCTCGGCCAGCGCCCGGCGCTGGAACTCAACAAGCCGGCCTATGGCGTCGGTGGCCAGACCGTGCAACCGAGTCAGGTCCTCGAAGGTGAACGGCATCCCCTCGGCGGTGGCCTGGATTTCGACGATTCGTCCCGAGGCGGTCAGCGCCAGGTTCATGTCCAGCTCGGCCCGGGAATCCTCTTCGTAACACAGGTCAACCAGCAGTTCGTCACCCACCCGGCCGACGCTCGCCGCGGCCACCGGCTCGATGACCGGGCTGAGGGAAATGTCGCCCCGCCGCCTCAGCCGTTCGAACGCCAGCGCCAGCGCAACGAACCCGCCGGTCAGGGCCGCGGTCCGGGTCCCGCCGTCGGCCTGGAGCACGTCGCAATCGACGATCACCTGTCGCTCGCCCAGCCGCTCCAGGTCGCAGACCGCGCGCAGTGTCCGGCCGATGAACCGCTTGATTTCCTGGGTCCTCGCCCGCGGGCCGCCGGTTTCGCGCGGGGTCCGGGTGTGGGTCGAACGCGGCAGCAGAGAGTACTCGGCGGTCACCCAGCCCCGACCGGTGCCGGCGAGGAACGGCGGTACCCGGCCCTCGACCGTGGCCGCGCACAGCACCCGCGTCGCGCCGAAGCTCACCAGGCACGACCCCTCGGCGTGGTCCAGGTACCCGGTTTCGAGCCGGACCGGCCGCAGTTCGGCCGGCGCCCGGCCGTCGCGCCTCATTCCCCGCTCCCGGCAACGCTCGCGCGCAGCACCTCGCCCGGCTGCTCGCCGAGGAACAGCGCGGCGACAGACTCGAAACCCGGGTGCAGGTCGGTCAGGTACCAGCGGTGGCGCGGTTGCCCGCCCGCCGACAGGAGGCCCCGTTCCTCAAGCAGCCGGGCCGCCTCGGCCGCGGTCGCCTCGGACGAATCCACCAGCGCCACGCCCGGACCCAGCACCCGGCCGATTACCGGCGCCAGCAGCGGGAAGTGCGTGCAGCCCAGCAGCAGCGCGTCAATGCCTTCGCCGCGCAGCCCCTCAAGGTAGCGTCGGGCCACCGCCTCGGCGACAGCATCGTCGGTCCAGCCTTCCTCGGCCAGCGGCACGAAGAGCGGGCAGGGCCGTGCCAGGATTTCCACGTTTGGGCGTTCGGCCCTTATCGCCCGCTCGTAGGCCGCCGCGCCGATCGTCGCCCGCGTGCCAATGACCCCGACCCGGTTCGCCCGGGTCGCGGCCACCACCGCCCGCGCACCCGGCCGGATGACGCCCGTCACCGGGACGTCGAGCCGCCGGGCGAGTTCGTCGAGCGCAACCGACGAAGCCGAGTGGCAGGCGACCACGACCAGCTTCACGCCCCGCGCGACCAGGAAGCCGGCGTCCTCGACCGCGTACCGGGAAATAGTCTCGGCCGACTTGGTGCCGTAGGGCAACCGGGCGGTATCACCAAGGTAGACGATACTCTCCCTCGGCAGGAGCCGCCGGAGCGCGCGCACCACCGTCAGCCCGCCGATGCCGGAATCGAACACCCCGATCGGCGCCGCCGGTCCTTCGGCGTGCCGCGGTCCATCAGCCTCGAACCCCTGAACCCTGGAGTCCTCGAACCCGTTCCAATCAGCTCCCATTCACCCTCCGCTCATACTGCAGGACAAACCGGACAATGCCGTTCGCCACTCCCTCGGCCAGCCGCTCGCGGTGCTGCGGCTGCTGCAACAGCTTCTCCTCGCTGCGGTTGCTCAGGAACCCGACCTCGACCAGCACCGCCGGCATGTAGTTGTCACGCAGCACGAAAAAGTTGGCCTGGCGCACGCCACGGTCTTTCACCCGGGCGCAGGGAACGGCACTCTCCTGGATGGCGGCGGCGAGCTGGCTCGACTCGGTCAGGAACTCATTCTGGGCCAGGTCGCTCAGGATCAGTTCGAGTTCCTCGGTGAGGTCCGCGCCCTCGGGCAGCTCATACTCCAGCACGGCGTTCTCGCGCGCGGCGACGGTCCGCTCCCAGTCGGTCTTGGCCTCGGACAGGAAGTAGGTTTCGAACCCGCAGGCATCCCGGTTCTCGGCGGCGTTGGCGTGAATCGAAACGAACAGGTCGGCCTTCGCTTCGTTGGCCAGCTTCGAGCGCGCCGGCAGCGGCACGTACTCGTCGCGCCGGCGGCTCAGCAGCACCTCGAAACCCTCGGCCTCGAGCCGCTGCTTCACCCGGCCGGTGATGTCGAAGACGATGGTCTTCTCCTCGGTGCCCTGCGGCCCGACCGCGCCCGGGTCCTTGCCGCCGTGGCCCGGGTCGAGCACGATGCGGCCGACCTTCCGGTCCGGCCGCGGCCACACCCGGACGAGCACCCCTTCTGCGTCGGCGGTCGCCCGCGCCACCGCCGGCCGCCGGAACAGCAACTGCAACACCGTACCCGCCCCGGTCTTTAAGCGGGTCGAGGACACCAGCCCGTTCGACGCCAGAATCGGTATCAACCCCACCTGTTCGACGGTTATCGAATCGCTGCGCGCGCCAATGACCACCCGGTACTCCAGCCCGGACCGCACCTCGCCCTGGCAAGTCGCCTCACCGCCGTCCAAGCCCAGCCGGAACAGCACCGTGTCCCCGCGCTCGTCGATGTCGGTCAGCCGCAACAACGGCAGCGAACGGTCCAGCCCCGGGAATACCTCGGCCAGGCCGACCAGCGGCACGTAGAGCTGCTCCGAATCCAGCAACACCGGCGGCAGCGGCAAAAACACCTCCCGGCCCGGACAGCGCACCGTGCCGCTGTCGGCCCGGAAAACGAACTCCAGGTCCGGCGTCGTCGAATCGCCGGGCAGCACCGCCAGGAACCGATCCTCCACGCGCCACGACCTGCCGCCCAGCGCCTCGACCACCTGGGCCAGGGCCAGGTAATCGCAACCCGCGTCGGACAGCACCGCCAGCCGCGTGCCGTTCACCTCCACCGACGGCCCGGCCGGCGCCAAGACCTGCCCGGCCGCCGCAGCAGCAACCAACAGCAGGAGCAATGCTGTTGCGAGATTCCTCACTTCTGACTTCACCGTTCCGACTTCTGCCTTCTGACTTCCATCCTATCGTCTTCCCTGTGCCAGCCGCTCGTCGCGGTCCATCGCCCGCTTCTTCAACTCCTCGCGCCGGTCGATGTTCTTCTTGCCCCGACACAGCGCCAGCTCGAGCTTGGCGATGCCCCGCTTGTTGAAGTAGAGCCTGAGCGGCACAAGCGTCAGGCCACGCAGGGTCGCCTTGCCGAACAGCCGCTTGATCTCGTGGCGGTGCAGCAGCAGCTTGCGCCGGCGCCGCGGGTCCTTGTTGAAGATGTTGCCCTGCTCGTAGGGCGCGATGTGAACGTTGTAGAGAAACACCTCACCGTTCTCGACCCGCGCGAAACCCTCCTCGAGCGAAGCGTTGCCGTGGCGCAGCGATTTCACCTCTGTGCCGGCGAGCTCGATCCCGGCCTCGAACTTCTCCAGCACGG
>JAFGQF010000287.1 GCA_016935775.1 Caldifarciminota bacterium | reverse complement strand
TCCCGCTTGCCGACGATGATGCCGGCCTGGCACGCGCCGATGAGCTTGTCCCCGGAGAAGCAGGCGACCGCGGCCCCGGCGGCAAGCGACTCGCGCACCAGCGGCTCCTTGGGCAGGCCGAACTGCCCGAGGTCGATGAGCGCGCCCGACCCGAGGTCGTCGATGACCGGGACGTTCTTCTCGTTGCCCAGCGCGACCAGTTCGTCCAGCCCGACTTCCTTGGTGAACCCGCGGATGCGGTAGTTGGACATGTGGACGCGCAGCAGGGCCGCGGTGTTGTCGGTGACCGCGTTCCGGTAGTCGCGCAGGTGGGTCCGGTTGGTGGTCCCGACCTCGACCATCGTGCAGCCGGACTGGCGCATCACGTCCGGGATGCGGAACGCGCCGCCGATTTCGATGAGCTGGCCCCGCGACACGATGACCTCGCGGCCCGCGGCCATCGAGCTGAGAATCAGCAGGGTCGCGGCGCAGTTGTTGTTGACGACGTGGGCCGCCTCGGCGCCGGTGAGCTCGCAGAGCAGGGACTCGACGTGGGTGTAGCGGCTGCCCCGGCGGCCGGTCTCAATGTCGATTTCCAGCGACGAGAACCCGGAAGCCACATCGGCCAGCCCGTCCTGCGCCGCCCGGCACAAGGGCGCCCGGCCCAGCCCGGTGTGGAGCACCACGCCCAGCCCGTTCGCCACCCGGGTCAGCCGCGGCCGCATCTCGAGCCTCAGCCTGCGCGCCAGCTCGGCCGGGTCGAACCCGGTCTTCGCCCCGCCCAGGATGCCGGCCCGGACTTCGTCCAGGTACTGCCGGCAGACGCGAACCGCCAGCCGGTGATGCACCCGGGCCGCGACCGCGGCGACCGCCGGGTCGTCAAACGCCTTCTCGACCGCCGGTATCTGCCTCAGCAGTTCCTGCTGTTCGTGAGTGGTTTCCGCCATCTTCGCCTCCCCTAGCGGACCAGCGCCTCGCGCACGAAGGTCGCGCGGCGCTCGTCCCGCTCCTCGGGCTTGAGCCGCTCGCCCAGGACCCGCTGCAGGTTCTCGGGCCGGACCAGGACCAGCAGCCGGCTCACCTCGGCCGGTTTCAGTTCGTTGATCATCCCCAGCACCACCCCGAGCCGGACCGTGGCCAGCAGGTTGATGGCCTCGTCCGACGAGAGTATCCGCGCCCCGCGCAGCAGCCCGAGCGAGCGGAACACCTTGTCCTCGATGTCGCAACGCAGGTTCTCAACCAGGTACTCGCGCGCCTTGCGCTCGTACTCGACCAGCTGGCGGCAGGTCTCCTCGACCGTCTCGAGGATTTCGGTCTCGCTCAGCCCGAGGGTCCGCTGGTTCGAAACCTGGAAGAAGTTGCCCTTGGTCTCGGTCCCCTCGCCGTAGATGCCCCGGACCGCGAGCCCGACGTGAACCGCGCCCCTGAGCACCTTCTCGATCTCCCGGGTCAGCACCAGCGCCGGCAGGTGGACCAGCACCGATGCCCGCAGCCCGGTGCCGACATTGGTCGGGCAGGCGGTGAGGAAGCCGTACTCGGGCGAAAAGGCCCAGCCCGGCGCCTCGCCCAGCTTCTCGTCGAGCTCGGCCACAACCCGGTACGCGCCCGGGAAGTCCAGGCCCGGAACCAGCGCCTGGAACCGGACGTGGTCCTCCTCGTTGACCATCAGGCTCAGGGTCTCGCCCTCGGCGACAAACAGCCCGCGCCGCAGCTTCGTCCGGGCGAAGTCGGGCGAAACGAGATGGCGCTCGAGCAGGAAGCCGAGCAGCGGCTCGTCCAGCACCTCCTCCTCGATGAACCGGCCTTGCTCGAGCCGGCCCGCCTCCTCGAGCCCGGCGCTGACCGCGGCCACGACCCGGGCCTGGTCCTCGGGACCGGCCCTGGTCCCGAACTTCTCGCCCGCGATGTTGCGCGCCAGCCGCACGCGGGTCGAAACCGCGACGTCGTCGTCGGGCCCGAGTTCGGTCAGCCAGCGGCCGACCGGTTCAGCTTCCAGCATCCTTCTCCGCCCGGTTCAGCTTGTCCCGCAGGTCCGCGGCCCGCTCGTAATCCTCGCCCTTGATCGCCTGGTCGAGCTCGGCCCGGAGCTGCCGGACGGCAAGCTTCGCCCGCGCCGCATCCGGGCCCCTGCCCGGCGTTCGGCCGACGTGCCGGACCGCGCCCTGCACCCGCCGGATGAGCGGCTCGAGCTTGTCCTGGAAACCCGCGTAGCAGTCGGCGCAGCCGAGCCGGCCCAGCCGCTTGAACTCGGCAAAGGTCATCCCGCACCCGGTGCAGACCAGTTGCTCGTCTTCCTGGCCGACCCCGCGCCGCGCCCGGGCAAACTCCTCGGCCACGGTCGGCTTCAACTCGGTGGTGCCGGTGAGGCCGCGCTCCCGGGCGCACTCGGCGCAGACTTCCAACTCGACCGGCTTGCCGCCCTCGCCGAGCTGGCGGACCTTGAGCGTCGCCTCGCGCACGCCGCAAATGTCACACTTCTTCATCGTTCCACAGCTTCCCGTCGCGCATCACCAGCGTCCGGCGCCCGAGCCGCGCCACCTCCGGGTTGTGGGTCACCACCACCAGGGTCAGGCCGCGGTCGCGATTCAGCCCGACAAGCAGGTCCATCAGCGCGCCGGACGACGCCGCGTCCAGGCTGCCGGTCGGCTCGTCGGCCAGCACCACCGCCGGCTGGTTGACCAGCGCCCGGGCGACCGCCGCCTTCGACTTCTCGCCGCCCGAAAGCTGGGCCGGCCGGTGGGTCAGCCGGTTGGTGAAACCGATTTCCGAGAGCACCTGCTCGGCCCGGCCGAACGCCTCGGCCTCGCTCGCGCCCGCCACCAGTTGCGGCAGCGCGACGTTCTCGAGCACGGTGAACTCGGCGAGCAGGTGGTGAAACTGGAACACGAACCCGACCTTCTCGTTGCGCAGACCCGGGAGTTCGGACTCGGGACAGCCGAACAGGTCGTGCGAATCGAGCAGCACCCGGCCCGCGGTGGGCCGGTCGAGCCCGCCGAGGATGTGCAGCAGCGTGCTCTTGCCCGTGCCCGACGGCCCGACAATCGAAACGAACTCGCCCCGCGCCACCTGGAAATCAACCCCGCTCAGCACCTCGAGCCGCTCGGCCCTGGTCTGGAAAACCCGGGTGACGCCCCGCGCCTCGAGCACGGGACTGGTCATTGAAACCTGGGCATCGGCAACTTCCCTTGAACCCTGGCTACTCATATCGTATTGCCTCGACCGGGTCCATCTTTGCCGCGCGCCACGCCG
>JAFGQF010000286.1 GCA_016935775.1 Caldifarciminota bacterium | reverse complement strand
TTCCTGATCATCATCTTCTTCATGACGACGAGCATCTTCAGCCGCGAAAAGGGCCTGAAGATCTCTCTCCCGGAGAAGGGTGAAGAGGTCAAGATCAAGAGCGAGAACATCATGGAAGTCCGGGTCAGCCCGGACGGCCGGGTGCTGGTCGGCAAGGAGAGCACGCCGGTGCAGATTCCCGAGGTGCGCGAGCTCGTCATCCGGGAACTGGCCGGCAATCCCCAACTGGCGATCGCGCTCAAGGTCAGCCGGCGGGCGCCCTACCGGATAATGATCGACGTCTTCGACCAGCTCAAGCTGGCCAAGGCCGAGCGCATCAGCCTGGTCCCGGTCGAAGAGAGCGGGGAGTAGCGATGAAGCACATTGCCAGGAAGCGAGCGAGCGCGATAGAGATCCCGACCGCTTCGACGGGCGACATCGCTTTCCTGCTGATCATCTTCTTCATGGTGTCGACCGTCTTCCGCAAGGAGGCCGGGCTGCGCATTACCCTGCCCGAGGCCGAGGCGACCGAGCGAATCCTCAAGCGGCGCAACGTTGTGAACCTCTGGATGGACGAGAAAGGCAGCACCACCGTCAGCGACAACCTGGTGTCGACAGAACTCGTCACGGCGATCATGGCCGAGAAGGTGATCGAGAACCCGGACCTGGTGGTCACCCTCCAGGCCGACCGGGAGGTCCCTTACGGCAGCGTGACCGACGTGCTCGAGGCGTTGAAGGCGGCCAGGGCGCTGAAGGTGACCTTTGCTACCGAGTACCGTCTGGGAGACGGAGGATAGCATGAAGGCACTCGAAGCCGCGTTTGAATGGGAAGGCCGCTACTACGCGGTCGCGATCAGGGTGGCGGCCGCCATCGCGATGGTGGCGCTGCTGGTCGTTTTCCTGGTGCTGCCGAAGCGGATGGAAGTGAAGCCGTACGAACTCCGGCGCGCGGTCGAGATGGTGATGGAAGCGCTGCCGCCGGAGCTCGAGCAGATCGCCGAGCCGCCCAAGGTCGAGCGGCCGCAGATGCCGGTCGCGGCCGAAAGCGAGGCCGAGGTCGAGGCCGAGACGATCGAGGAGACGAGTTTCTCCGAGATTGTCAAGCGACCGGTCGAGACCGACATCCCGGTCGTGCCGTTCTGGAAGGTCGAAGTGAAGCCCACGCCGATCAACGTGCCGACACCCGCCTACCCCGAGCTGGCCCGCCAGGCCGGCATCGAGGGGCAGACGGTGGTGAAGGCGCTGGTTGATATCGACGGCTCGGTCATCGACGCCGAGATACTGAAGAGCTCGGGCAATTCTTCCCTGGACCAGGCGGCGCTCGAGGCCGCCTACCGGGCGAAGTTCACCCCTGCGCGGCAGCGGGACGTGCCGGTTCGGGTACCGGTTTCGATACCCTTCCGGTTCTCGCTGCAGTAGGGAAGAAGCAGTAAAGTCGGCGGCCATAGGGGCCGCCGGGAAAGAGGCCCGAACAGGGGCCAGAAAAGAGGAGGACCCAAGATGAGAAACGTCCTGCTACTGGCACTGCTGGTACCGATGGCGGTACTGGCGGTGGACAAGACGCAGACGGTGACGACCATCGCCCCGGAGACGGGCGTGGTGAGCAACGAGCCCGTGACCCGGGTTGACGGGAACGGGCAGCCGGGCGAGCCCCGCGTGCTCATCGGCGCGGTCGACACCATCGGCGGGACCACGTACGACTGGCAGGTCAACGGGCCGGCGTACCGCACCCTGGTCTATTCGCCGGGATTCGGCATCCACGCCCTGTGGATGTACTCGGCGTCGGACCAGTCGACGTTCCCGGACCGGAACATGCGCTACAACTTCTGGGACGAGAGCGCCGGCGCGTGGAACTGGATCGACCCTGACTTCATGCAGTCAGGCGTGAACGTCTTCACCGAGAAGTGCGGCTACGGCAACCTCGACGCCGACCCGTCGACGGGCGTGGCAGTCGTGTCGAGCCACCTCGGCACGCCGATCCATCCCGAGATCGCAAGGGACATGGCACCGGGCGCCGGCATCTTCGAGTATTGCTCGGGCTCGCCGGTCGCGGATGGCTATCTCTGGCCGTACATCTCGATTGACGCCCACACGACAATCCACATCCACTGCATCGACGACGCCAGCCGGAACATGGTGTACTACACCGCTGTCGACCCGTGGTGCACGTTCTCGACGCCGGTGGGTGTTGCTTCGCCGCAGCCCGACCCGAACTTCTGCAACCAGAACATCGCCGCCTCCAAGGTTAGCGACAAGGTCGCGCTGGCGTGGGAGTTCAGCGAGGGCGCGCCGGACCCGGGTTTCTATCGCATCTCGACCGACGGCGGTTCGAGCTGGCAGAATCCCGAGGAACTGCCGTGGCCGGCTGCCTACGGCGGCGACACCGCGACTTCCTACCACATCACGTCGATGTTTCCGTACTGGGACCGCAGCGACATGTTGCACATCTTCGCGACGGTGCAACCGTTCGTGGCGGGCACGGGCTACATCTGGTCGCAGCTCTGGCACTGGAGCCCGGACCAGAGTCCGAGGTGGACCCACATCCACACCGGCCAGTGCGACCCGGCGAACCTCGGCGCGGCGGTGGGCTACAACGCCCTCTACGCGTCGCGGATGAGCGCCGGCGAGGATGCTGACGGCAACGTGTACATCGCCTGGGAGGAGTTCGACTCGCTGAACGTCGAGGCGGGCCCGCCCGAGGTGCTCCGCGCCGACATCTTTGTCGCGGGGTCGGGCGACGGCGGGATGACCTGGGGCGCCCCGGTCAAGTTGACCGCGGGCGGCACCGGCTCGCACCGGTTCCCCTCGATCGTTGACCGGGCGTTCTCGCTCGGCAGTGACGAGGACTACATCGGCGTGCTGTACGAGATCGA
>JAFGQF010000067.1 GCA_016935775.1 Caldifarciminota bacterium | reverse complement strand
GACGCCGTCGGGCGACAACGAGTTCACGGTCCAGTACCTGACGGCCAACAACTATGTCAGCAACACCGTCGGCATCCAGGATCCGACCGGGAACGTGGCCATCCAGTGTCTGTTCAACGGCTCGTACCACCGCGGCAGCGCGCCGCTGGTCTCGGGCCGGGCAATCAAGTACGCCACCCAGGACCCGACCGGCGTGTTCGAGCCGAATGGTGGCATGGAAACCCGCGCCCGGCTCGAGGTGCGCGCGCTTGCCAACCCGTTTGCCCGTCGTGGGCTGGTGGCCTACGCCGTGCCGCGGTCCGGGATAGTCACGTTGGCGGTATTCGATCCGTCCGGCCGGAGGGTGCGTGAGCTGGCTTCGGGCCTGCACCCGGCGGGCCGCTACCGGGTTGCTTGGGACGGCCGGGACTCGGGAGGCCGGCAGCTGCCGGCCGGCGTCTACTGGCTGCGGCTCGATGACGGCATCGGTACGAGCGTCGGCAAGGCCGTGAAGCTGCATTGACGATGCAGACCGAGGCGCCCAGGAAGTCCTGGGACGAGTACTTCATGGCGATTGCCCGGCTGGTAGCCGACCGGTCGACCTGTCTGCGGCGGCACGTTGGGGCGGTGCTCGTGCGCGACAAGCGCCTGCTGTGCACCGGCTATAATGGCGCGCCGGCAGGGATGCGGCACTGCTTTGAGACCGGCTGTCTGCGTGACGAGCTCGGCATCCCGGCGGGCGAGCGAATCGAGATATGCCGGGGCATCCACGCCGAGCAGAACGCTCTGGTCCAGGCCGCGACCTTCGGGATCAACGTGGCGGGCGCGACGCTGTACTGCACTCACGAGCCTTGCGTTACCTGCGCAAAGATGTTGATCAATGCCCGCGTGCGGGAGTTCGTCGTGGGCGAGGAGTACCCGGATGCGTTCGCCCGGCGCCTGGTTGAGGAGGCCGGGGTCACGGTGAGGAGGACCGTCCCGGAACCGGCTTGACAGCCGGCGCGCGGTTCCTAGGATAGGCAGATGTTCCCGGTGATACTGCGGTTCGGCAGCTTCCAACTGTACTCGTACGGGCTGATGCTGTTCATCTCGTTCCTGGCCGGTATCTGGCTGGTGGAACGGCGGGCCAAGCGTTTCGGGGTCGAGCCCAAGACAATCACCGACCTGGCGCTCTGGATCCTGGTGGCGGTCGTCGTTGGCTCGCGGCTGTTCTACGTCGGCTTCCATTGGGACGAGTTCAAGGACGACCTCATCGGCATCATCGCGTTCTGGCGCGGGGGGTTGGCCGGGTTGATGTTCTACGGCGGGTTCCTCGGCGCGCTCATCGCCGGGCTGATATTCGTTCGCGTCCGCAAGCTGCCGGTTGTCAAGCTGCTGGATGCTGTGGCGCCGGCGATTGTTCTCGGCGAGGGGTTCACCCGGATCGGCTGTTTCCTGAACGGCTGTTGCTTCGGCGAACCATCCACCGGGTTCTGCGCGATGGAGTTCCCGTTGCACTCGCCAGCCGGCGCGACCTTCCCGCACCAGACGATTCACCCGACCCAGCTTTACTCCTCGGCGGCCGGGTTCCTGCTGTTCGGGATAGCGTTGCTGATCGAACGACGCCGGCTCAAGGACGGCGTCCTGTTCGCAATCATCCTGATCCTGTACTCCCTGTTTCGGTTCGGCATCGACTTCGTGCGCTACTACGAAGACGCGGCCAACTTCTGGGGAAACCAGGTGGTCGCGCTCGGCCTCACCGCCATCGGCGTCGTGTTGCTGGTGGTGTTCCTGCGGCGGCGTCCCGGGAATGGTCCTGCGCGCCTTTAGCCTGCGTCCGTCACTCCGTTCCCTCCTCGATGCCATCTTCCCGCCCCGGTGCTACGGCTGTGACGTTGAGATTGAGCGCGGGCTGGTCTGTGCGGTCTGTCACGCTCAACTGATGTCGGGCCGGCTCGGGGTGTGTTCCGGTTGCGGTCGGCCGCTCGTCGGCGGCTCGGCCGAATGCGGACGTTGCGCCGTGCCGTTCGCACCGCTCGCGGTCCGGGCGCTCGGCAGGTATGCGCCGCCCTATAGCGGGCTCGTCCACGCGCTGAAGTACGATGGCAAAGAGCAACTCGCCCAACTGCTGGGTGCGGCGCTGGCAAGGCTGGTCGAGTCGGACCCGGACCTGAGTTCCGCCGATTGCGTTTGCCCGGTGCCGCTGCACCCGGCCCGCCGGCGCGAGCGGGGCTACAACCAGTCCGCCCTGCTGGCCGAGGAGGTCGCGTCAGCGACAGGCATCCGGTTGGTGGACGGACTGGCCAGGCGACGCAATACCAGGACCCAGACCGCGCTGGCCGACGACCGGGCGCGGCAACACAACATGCGCGGGGCGTTTGCTCCGCGGGCCGGATTCCGGGGTGACGGGATGAGGTTTGTCTTGCTGGACGACGTGACGACCAGTGGGGCGACGCTCGATGCCGCTGCCCGACAACTGCTCAAGGCCGGGGCTGGTTCGGTGTTCGGGCTGGTGGTGGCGGCGGCGTAGAAGCCAGGGCAGGCACGGCGGCGACCAGGCTGTCGCGCAGCGCCTCGAACAGCGGCAGGTGCTCGTCCTTGACCGGTGCTACGCGGGGAACGTCGAACCGCAGCGGGTTGACCGGTGTCCCGTTGCGCCGGACCTCGTAGTGAAGGTGCGGCCCGGTGGACAAGCCGGTGGTGCCGACGTAGCCGATGACTTGGCCCTGGACCACCTCGGCGCCGGCGCGAATGCCCCGGCCGTAGCCGCGCAGGTGGCCGTAGCGGGTCGAGAGTCCAGCGGCGTGGCGTACTTCGACGAGGTTGCCGTAGCCGCCGGCCCAGCCCGCGGTCACGACCCGTCCGTCGGCAACGCACGATACCGGGGTCCCGCTCGGGGCGGCGTAGTCCACGCCGGCGTGCTCGGCGCGCACCCGGCGAATCGGGTGGTAGCGCGAACCGAAGAATGACGTCACGCGGGAGAAGTTCAGGGGCGACTTCAGGAAGGTCTTGCGCAGACACTCGCCGCGTTCGTTGTAGCAGTCTTCGCGGCCCTCCGGGTCCGTGAAGCGGAAGGCCCGGAAGTCGCCGGCCGCGCCCCGGTACCGGGCCGCGCGAATGCTGCCGTTGCCGATGAACCGACCGTCACAGTAGCGCCGGTCCACCACCAGCGCAAACGAGTCGTGGGCCTGGGTTTCGCAGAAGAAATCCACCTCCCAGCCGAAGATGTCGGCGTAGGCGGCGACGAGTCCGGGAGACTCACCCAGGTCCACCAGTGCCTCGTAGAGGCTGGAGCTGATGCCGCCGACGACAAGCTCGGGCCGGTTCTCGGTGCGGCGAAAGACCATGCTGACTCTCGGCTTCGGCCCGTCGAGCCGGACCCGCCAGACACGCTCAAATGACTGGTGGTAATCGACCAGCACGACGCTGGTCGGGTCGCGGGCGACGACCAGCGAGTCGCCGGGCCGCATTCTCCGGAAGTTGAACCCATTCTCTGACAGCGCTCCAATGACCAGTTCGGCGTCAGCGGCCGGCAGGTCGGCACGGGCCAGGAATGCCGGCATTACCTCGCCGGGCCTGACGATTGCTGAAACGGGAGCCGGCGTGCTGTCCGCGACCGGCTGTGGCTCCGGGCCGGCGACCGGCGCGGGCCGCGGCCTGGTGGCGATGACGACCAGGCCGACCAGCAGGGCGGCGACGACCAGGCCAAGCAGGGCCAGCGGCCAGAAGCGCCGTACGTAATGCGAGCGGACCTTGAGACTGGGACGCCACCCGTCGTAGGGGGGCAGCGGACCGCGCTCGTTGCTCTCGGGCATTGCTGGCGCAATGATAGTCGGGCCGTGAGGCAAGTGCAAGCCGGCGGGTTTGACCGCGCCCGGGTGACTCCTATGATGACCCATGCGGCTCCTCCTGCTCCTGCTGCTGGCCCTTGGCTGCGCCGAGCGGCCGATGGCTGTCGACCGGACCGAGTTCGCTTTCGGCAGCTATGTGCGTGTCCGGCTGGATGCCTCGAACCAGGCGACCGCCGACAGTGCGACGCAAGCCGTGTTTCGGCGGCTGCACCAGTTGGACACGCTCTGGTCGTCCTTTCCGGGCGGCAGCGAGCTGGCGCGGGTGAACAAGACCGGTCGCGAGCGGGTATCACCCGGTACCCGGGAACTGGTGGCGGCCGCGCTGCGGCTGGCCGGTGAGACGAGCGGTGCGCTTGACATCACGGTCGGGCCGCTGGTTTGCGCGTGGGGGTTCCACGACTCGGTGAACCGGGTGCCGGGAGATAACGAGCTGGTCGGGCTGTTGGCGCGGGTGGGTTCCGGCCGTGTCGTTCTCCGGGCGGACTCGGTACTGCTCGAGCCGGGTACCGTGCTGGATTTCGGGGCGCTTGCGGTCGGCGCGGCGGTGGACGAGGTGGTCGGCCTTGCGCGGGACGCGGGGGCGATTGCAGGTTTGGTGGACGCCGGGGGAGACATCCGGGTGTTCGGCGACCGGGACTGGCGCATCGGGGTCAGGCATCCCCGGGCGGATTCGGTGATGCGGGTGCTGGTTTTGCGCGACCGGGCGGTGGCGACTTCGGGCGACTATCAGAAGTTTTTCGAGGCCGGGGGGCGTCGGTGGTGTCATATCTTCGACCCGCGCACCGGGCGGCCGGCAAGCGGGTGTGCGAGCGTCACGGTGGTCGCGCCGACGGCGCTCACCGCCGACGCGTGGTCAACCGCGTTGTTCGTGCTCGGGCCGGACGGGCTGGAGCTGGTCCGGGGGCTTGACAGCATCGCCGTGCTGATGGTCTGCCCGGCCGGCGATTCGCTGGTCGATTACACCGCCGGGATTCTGCCGTGAAGTTCCCGGCGCGGCACTGGGTTGTCGAGCGGGGCAAGGCCCGGTGCCGGCTCTGCCCGCATCATTGCCTTATCCCGGAGGGCGGTTCGGGCCGGTGCCTGGGGCGTGAGAACATCGGGGGCAAGCTGTTCGCGACCAACTACGGGGAGGTGATTTCGGCGGCAATGGACCCGGTCGAGAAGAAGCCGCTGTATCATTTCCTGCCCGGCGCCGAGGTGCTGTCGGTGGCGACCTGGGGCTGCAACCTGGCGTGCCCGTTCTGCCAGAACTCGGACATATCGCAGCACCGCGTGCCGTCGCGCTTCATACCGCCGGGACAGCTCGTTCGGCTGGCGCGAGAGCACCGGGCGCCGGCGGTGGCGTTCACCTACACCGAGCCGCTGACCTGGTTCGAGTACCTGCTGGACGCGTGTCCCGAGTTGCGCGCGGCCGGCGTCAGGACGATACTGGTCACCAACGGGATGATCGAACCCGGGCCGCTTGCCGAGCTGCTGCCGCACGTGGACGCGATGAATGTCGACCTGAAGGCGATGCGCCCGGAGTTCTACCGGGACTATGTCAAGGGCAGTCTCGCGGCGGTCCAGAATACCATCCGGGCTGCGGCCGAAAGCTGCCATCTCGAGGTTACAAACCTGGTCATCCCGGGCCGGAACGACACCGACGAGGACCTGGCCGAGTTGGCGGGGTTCGTCGCCGGCCTCGGCCGGCGGGTCCCGCTTCACTTCTCGCGCTATTTCCCGCGCTTCCGGGAGCGCGAGCACGAAACACCGGTCGAGACGCTGGCCCGGGCGGCCGAGACCGCCCGGCGACAACTGGACTACGTCTACCTGGGCAATGTCTCGGCAGATCCCTGCTTTCGGGACACGTTCTGCCCGCAGTGCGGCAACCGGCTGGTGGAACGTTCGGGCTACCACGGCCGGGTTGTCGGGATAGCCGACGGCCGCTGCGACCAGTGCGGCCGGGCGGCCGACTTCGTGCTGCAGTAGGGCTTGATTGCCGGGCGCTGGCGGCTATCATCGGTGAAGCAGATGAAAGCCCGTGCTTTGGGTGTCCGTCACCGACCAGTCAGGCTGCTGGTCTTGATGATAGTCGTCGCCGGGGTGGTCGGCAGCGTGCTGTCGTACTTTCTCGCCGGGGCGTTCCCCGCCGGGCCGGTGCGCGATTTCTTCTTTAAGGCGCTGAGCGTCGGCGTGCCGACGTTCAGCGTCAACCTCGGGTTCCTGGTGTTCACCTTCGGGCTGGCATTCTCGGTCACGACTTTCGCCGTGATCCTGGTCGGCCTGGCGATCTACCTCTGGTTCAAGTTCTGATCCGTTCCGCCTGAAAGCCTGCGGGCGGCCACTTAGGGCCGCCCGCAATGCCTGTCGGTCGTCGGCCTAGCGCCGGACGACCATCTTGGCCGAAACCGTCGTGCCGCCGCTCTCGAGGCGGACGAAGTACACCCCGGCCGGGACCTGGCGTCGGTTGTCGCCGAGGCCGTCCCAGCGCACGGTGTGGCGGCCGGGCAGGCAGGGCGCGTCACGCAGGGTGCGGACCAGGCGGCCGGTGTTGTCGTAGACGTGCAGCCGGGTGCGGGCCGCGAACGGCACCTCGAACCGGACAGTCATTCCACCCACGGTCGGGTTGGGCCAGCCGCTGACATCCAGCCGGCTGACCGGCGCGCCTTCCCCGGCCATCACCCCGCTGCGCTCGGGCCGCGGCCCGGCGAAGAAGGTGACGCTGTCGCCGCCCGGCTTGTACTCCCAGAACTCGTAGGTGTAGGAACCCTTGAGAGCGAGGACGGTTGAGTCGGCACCCAGCAGCGCCGAACCGCGCTTGACCTTGCGCCGGCGGCCGTTCATCGCGTACGGGATGTCGCTGAGCTGTTTCCAGACGTGGAGCGATTCGCCCAGTTCGCCGGTGACCCGGTACTTCCAGAACTGCTGGGTGTTGCCGCCCTTGAGCACGTAGAGCGTGCTGTCGAGGTAGGCGGCCGAGCCGCCGGCCTTGATCTTCTTCTTGCGCCGGTCGGTGATCAGCGTCGTGTCGGTCAGCGTATCGGCCCACGTGTTGGTGACCGGGTCGTAGCCGTAGACCTCGTAGGTGTTGTTGCCCTTGATGCAGTAGAGCCGCCCGTCGCCGTAGACCAGGTCGGCGCCGTAGTTGGCGCGCTTGAAGCTGAGACGGCCGGGCAGGAACGGGTCGGTCGGTATCTCGGGCGCGACCATCCAGGAGTCGGTGGCGATTTCGTAGCGCCAGAAGTG
>JAFGQF010000285.1 GCA_016935775.1 Caldifarciminota bacterium | reverse complement strand
CGCCGGGCCGAAGTCAGAAGTTCTCTTCTGCCGGCTGAGAGCGACGGGACTCACATGCGCGGCTAAGACCGTTGTAGTCAGATGAAGGCAAGGGAGGAGAAGATGGATATCGTGAAGCGAAGCTCGCTAGAAGCGTTGTTGGTCTTGCTGCTGTGTGCGGCCGTGGCATCAGCCGCCGACAATGCTGTGGTCATCCAGGCATACAAACCTCACGAAGCAGCGAACCTCGACTGGGCTCCGCAAGACCTCGATTCCCTCGACGAACTCTGGAACGACTGTTTCCTGACGCTCCCTGAGTTCGAATCCAGCGCGAACCCTGTTGACTTGCACCCGGGTTGGGATATCGTGTCGCCGTGCTTACCATTTGCCTTTCACTGCTGCTCGTTGCCCAGCCGGTGCCCGACTCGGGATTCGTCAGCGTCCGCTCGACCCTGCCCGGAATCGAGGTCTGGCTCGACGGCGACTGTCTCGGCCGGACCCCGGTCGAGCGCCACCCGTTCCGCACCGGCTCGTTCCTGCTCTCGATAATCTCCAACGACAGCCTCGAAAACGTCTATGCCCGCGTCCGCACCGGCGGGGTCGGCGAGAAGCTTTCCGCGCTCTGGACCCTGACCGCGGTCGACGCCGGCACCTACGAACTCGAGGTCCGGCGCAACAGCGTGACCGAGGTGACCGTCGACTACGGTGCCATCGTCGCCGCGCCCGGCAAGGCCAAGACCCTGGCCGGTTGCGCGGTCGGCGGCGTCTTCGGGCTGGGCGCGGTCATCGGCCTGCTCATCGGGCTGCTCTTCTAGGTCCGTGCCCGCCCCTGCCTGGCTCCGTCCCATCCTGCTCGGCCTGCTGGTTTCCGGGCTGGCCGCGAGCGACGCGCGCTTCAAGCCGGTCCACGAGGCCGAGTTCTACTCGAAGCTGGACGGCAGGCTGGTCCGCTGCGAGCTCTGCCCGCGGCATTGCATCATCGCGCCCGGCGGCCGCGGCGTCTGCCGGGTGCGCGAGAACTCGGACGGGAAACTCTACTCGGTGGTCTACGCACGGCCCTGCACCATCGGCAAGGAACCGATCGAGAAAGCGCCGTTCTTCCACTTCCTGCCCGGCCAAACCCGCATCACCCTCGCCACCGCCGGCTGCAACCAGTCGTGCAAGTACTGCCAGAACTGGGAAATTTCCCAGTCCCGGCCCGAGGAACTGCCGGGCCTTGACCTGCCGCCCGACTCGGTGGTCGCCATTGCCGAGCGCGAGGGCGCGCCGATAATCTGCCTGACCTATTCCGAGCCGGTGGTCTTCTTCGAGTACACCTGCGCCATCGCCCGCCGGGCACGCGAGTGCGGCATCCGGACCGCGGTCGTCACCGGCGGCTATATCAACCCGGCGCCGATGGAGACGCTCTGCTCGCTGGTGGACGCGGTGAAGATCGACCTCAAGGGTTTCACCAAGGAGTTCTACTCCGACGTCTGCGGGTCCGAACTGGCGCCCGTGCTCGCGGCCTGCCGCATCGCGGCCCGGTCCGGCACCCATCTCGAGCTGGTGAACCTGGTGGTGCCGGCCCGGAACGACGACACCCTCGACATCCGCCGGATGTGCCAGTGGGTGCTCTTCAACCTCGGCGACTCGGTGCCGCTCCACTTCACCCGGTTCAGCCCGGCCTACCGGCTGCGCGACGCGCCCGCGACCCCGGTCGCGACCCTTGAAACCGCGGCCGACATCGCCCGCGAAGTTGGGCTGAAGCACGTCTACGTCGGTAACGTGCCCGGCCACGAACTGGAAAGCACCTTCTGCCCGGGATGCGACAGCCTGGTCATCGGCCGCAGGGGCTACACCGTCACCGCCAACAACATCGTCAACGGCCGGTGCCGGTTCTGCGGGGCGCGGATTGCGGGAGTGTGGGAATGAGCGCGGAACCGGTCGTCTTCTTCGCCGGGCCGGAAGACCCGGCCGGCGCGGTCGGGCCGATGCTCGAGCGGTCCGGTTTCTTCGGCCGGGTGCGCCGGCGCAAGACGGTCGGGCTCAAGGTCCATTTCGGCGAGGAGGGCAACACCACCCACCTCGACCCGGCAATCGTCCGCGCCGCCTCGATCGCGCTCAGCTTCCACGACCTCCAGCCGGTCGTCATCGAGACCACCGCGCTCTACCGCGGCCGGCGCCAGACCGCGGCCGGGCACCTGGAACTCGCCCGCGAGCACGGCTTCGGACCCGCGCGCACGCTCGCGCCGCTGCTCATCCTCGACGGCGAGGAGGGCGAGCGCAGCTACGACGAGCCGCTCAACTCGGAGCTGGTGCCGGTCGCCCGGCTCGCGCACGGCCTGCGCCGCATCCGCCACCTCGTCAACCTCGCCCATTTCAAGGGCCACTTCGTCACCGGGTTCGGCGGCGTGGTCAAGAACCTCGCGATGGGCCTGTCCGCCAAGGCGGGCAAGCTCGAGATGCACTCAAACTCGAAGCCGGCGGTGGACGCGGACCGCTGCGTGTCGTGCGGCAAGTGCGTGGACTACTGCCCGGTGGCGGCAATCGGCTTCGACCGGTACGTCGCCCACATCGGGCCGAAGTGCACCGGCTGCGGCGGCTGCCTGGCGGTCTGCCCGCAGGAGGCGATCCGGGTGAAATGGAACGCCGCCTCCGAGTCGGTCCAGCGCAAGATGGTCGAGTACTGCCGGGCCGTGCTCCGGGGCCGCGCGGCCTTCCACTTCAACTTCGCGGTCAACATCACCCGCAACTGCGACTGCGACAACCACGCGCAGGAACCGGTGATGCCCGACGTCGGAGTCTTCGGCTCGCTCGACCCGGTCGCCTGCGAGCAGGCGGCCTGGGACCGCACCGAGGCGAACCTCAAGGCCATCTACCCGAAACTCGACCCGGGAGTCCTGCTCGACGCCGCGGAGGCCGCCGGGCTCGGCTCGCGGCGCTACCGACTGGAGGAGCTGTGAGCGAGCACGAGGTCAATCTCGACCTGTTCGAGGGACCGGTCGAACTGCTGCTCTGGCTGGTGCGCAAGAACGAGCTCGACATCCTCGACGTGCCGGTCGCCCGGCTGACCGACGACTTCCTCGGCTACGTCCGCGCCGCCCACAACCTCCAGCTCGAGACCGCGTCCGACTTCCTGGTGATGGCCGGCATCCTGCTCCGGCTCAAGATGAGACAACTCCTGCCCCGGCCGAAGGAAGAGGACCTCGACACCACGACCGTCACCCTCGAGCAGATCCTCGACGAGTTCCGGCGCTACCAGCACGCCGCCAGGGTACTGCACGAACGCGAAACCGAGCGCCGCGACCTCTTTCCCCGGCCCGGCGGCGCCGTGCCTGCGGCGCCGGTGGCCGATTCCGAGGACCTGGCGGTGCTCACCGCCGCCTTCCGCCGGGTGCTCGAGAACATCAAGCCCGGGCGGCTGCACGAGGTCGCGCCCCGCAAGGTGCGGTTCGAGGACAAGCTCGACGACCTGCGCCGGCTGCTGCGCGCCCGGCGCCGGGTCCGGTTCGAGGAGGCGGTGAGCGGCTCGAGCCTGACCGAGCTGATCGTGATGTTCATCGCCGTGCTCGAGCTCACCCGGCTGGGCGAGCTGCGCGTCAGCCAGGACGACCAGTTCGGAACCATCATCCTCGAACTGGCCGACGGGCCGGCGCCCGACCCGGCTTGACTGGCCCGGCCCGCCAACTAGCATTCCGCGTGAACTCATTCCGGCCCGCGGTTCGACATTCGACACTCGCCATTCGTCACTGTCCTCCGTTGATTCGTCACTGTCCTCCGGTGATTGGTCATTGTGACCTGGTCATTGGTCATTTGCCGTGAAGGTGTTCTCCCTCGGCACCGCCGGGCGGGCATCGTTCGACTTCACCCGACTGCTCGCCAAGTACGGCATCGAGGTGATCTTTGACCTCAGGCGCGTCCCCGAGTCCCGGCTCGAGCACTTCAACCGCGACCGGCTGGCCGAGCTCTGCTCGGCCCAGGACGTGAGCTACATCTACATCGGCAACGAGCTTGGCGCCCCGGTCGGCAACGACCTGCGCGCCTGGCGCGAGTCCGACGGGTTCACCCGCTGGCTCGGCATCATCAGGTCCAAGGTCGAGAAACGGGTCTGCTGCCTGCTCTGCGCCGAGCACAGCCCGGAGAACTGCCGCCGCCGGGTCCTCGCCGCCGAGCTCGGGCGCGGTGGCATCGAGGTGGTCCACCTGCTCGACGAAGGCGTGTTCTGGACCCCGCCGCCGCCCCGGCCCGCGCCTTCGCGCCGCCCGGCCCAGCGGCCCGGCAGCCGGCCGCGCCGCCCGCATCGCCGATGAACGACCGCGCCGCCCTGCTGGCCGAGATTGCCGAACTGAAGACGCGGCACCACGCCGTCATCCTCTGCCACAATTACCAGCCCGCGGAAATCTTCCCGGTTGCCGACTACATCGGCGACTCGCTCGAGCTCGCCCGCAAAGCGGCCGAGACCGACTCGGAGCTGATTGTCTTCTGCGGGGTTCGCTTTATGGCCGAGACCGCCAAGCTGCTCAGCCCGCGGGCCCGGGTCATCCTGCCCGCGCCTGCGGCCGGTTGCCAGATGGCCGACATGGTATCGGCCGAGGCCTTGCGCGCCCGGCGCGAAGAGCTGGGCGACGTCGCGGCCGTCGCCTACGTCAATACCACCGCCGCGGTCAAGGCCGAATCCGACATCTGCTGCACCTCGGCCAACGCGGTCCGGGTTGTCGAGTCGCTGCCCCCGGACCGGCCGGTGCTCTTCGTGCCCGACCGCAACCTCGCCCGCTGGGTCGCGCACGAAAGCGGCCGCGCCATCATCCCCTGGGAAGGGTTCTGCTACGTCCACGCGCTGTTCACGGTCGCGGACGTCGCGCGCGCCCGGCGCGAGCACCCGGGCGTGCCGGTTGCCTGCCACCCGGAATGCCCGCTCGAGGTGCTCGAGGCCGCGGACCACGTCGCCTCGACCGGCGGGATGTACCGGCTCGCCCGCGAGCACGCCGAGCTCGTGCTCGGCACCGAGGTCGGGATGTGCGACCGCATCCGCTTCGACTTCCCGGAGAACCGCTGCTGGCCCCTGCGCCGCACCGCGGTCTGCCGCAACATGAAGCTCACCACCCTCGAACTGGTCCGCGACGCGCTCGCCAGCCGGGTCGAGGAAGTGACCGTGCCGGAACCGGTGGCGGGCCGCGCCCGGGCCGCCATCGAACGGATGCTGGCCGCGAGCTGACGCCGTGCTTGACAGCAACCGCCCGCGCCTTACAGTTTGACCGTGAACGCGCTGCTGCTCGCCGCCCTGCTCTGCTCCGGGCTCGACTTCGGCGGCACCGTCGCCGGTGTCTACCCGGTCGGCAGCCTGAACCGGCACCACGGGTCGAGCGCCCTGCTCGGCGCGGCCGCCGGCTGGACCACCGGCGCGTTCCGGTTCGAACTCGGCTACGGCTACGCCAGCCTGCCCGGCCGCCAGTCCACGCCCTACCGGCTCTCCTTTCACCTGCCCCGCGCCGGGGTCGGCTGGTCGCCGGTCCGGCAGCCGGGCTGGGGGCTGGAAGTGGGGGCCAACACCGGCTACGCCTTCGGCCGCCGCACCTTCGGCTCGGGCGTCGAGCAGGGCAACGCCGCGCTCGCCGAGCTGGGCCTGATCTTCGTCCAGCCGTCGGGTAGGAGCCGCCTGTCGGTCGGCTTCTGGTACAGCAACCTCATCGAGAACGGAACGGGCACCGGCGTGGTGCTCAGCCCGATGCTCTCGCTCCGTGCAGGGGTCGCCTATGTTCCGTAGGCTGCTGCCGCTGGCCCTGCTGCTCGGGCTCGGCTGCTCGGGGATGCTCTTCTTCCGCTCGGGCGAGGACTACTTCCCGCTCGTCCGCGGCAGCCTGTGGAAGTTTCTCGCCGGCGCCGACACCAGCTATTTCGAGGTGACCGGCGACAGCTCGGTCGGCGGCCAGGTCTGCACCGTCGTGCTGGTCGACTACGCGCCCGAGTTCTGGCTCAAGCGGTCGGGCACCGCCGAGATTCGCCGGTTCTACCACCGCACGCTCATCCGCGGCGGCGAGGAGTACGAGCTCGAGGCCCGCTACGGCCTGCGCTACCTGCTGCCGTTCGTCGAGGGTGACTCCTGGGCCGAGACGTTCCGCGACACCGTCGTCGTGCTCGGCTCCGACACCATCCACTACCGCCACCGGCTCGAATGCCGCGTCGCCGGCGTCGAGCCGGTCAGCATCCCGGCCGGCGATTTCGAGCAGTGCTACCGGCTCGAGTTCACCGAGCTGTTCGAGGACGAGGACACGACCGTCACCGCTTTCACCGAGTGGCTCGCTCCCGGCGTCGGCCTGGTCCGGCGCGTGAGCGGGACGGACGAACTGGTCCTCGCCGACTACCGCATCGGCCCCTGACCGGTCATTGTCTTCACAAACCGCAACAACCCGGGAGGAAGAGTGACAGCGAACCGCCTGCGCGCGTCCGCCGCCCTCGTCGCCGGCCTGCTCGTCACCGGCCTGCTGCTGGCCGGCTGCGTCACCAAGTACGTCATCATCAACGAGGTCGCCCGCGACGAGGTGCCGGTAATCATCGGCACCAACGACGCCTGGCGGGCCGGCCGCCTGCTCGGCGAACTCGAGGAACGCGGCTTCGAGAACGATGACAACGAGGTCATCAGCGGTTACCGGGAGGGCTTCGCCGTCCGCTGGGGCGGCGCGCCGGCCGCCTACGTCGAGGAAATCGCCCGGCATGCCGAGCAGGAACTGGGCGTCAGGCTGCGCCGCAGCCGGGACCTGGACCAGAACGACTTCGAGGTCATCCTCAACCTGCCCTTCGCCGAAGTCGAGCTGCCCGGCCGTGAGGAGTTCGAAGTCACGATCTTCACCGACGACGAGGCTCGGGGCGACGAGTTGCTCGCCCGGTTGCTGGCGCTGGGCTACACCAACGAAGAGAACTCCGTCACATCGGGTCCCAACGACGATTTCAACATCAAGTGGGGCGGCGCGCCCGGGGATTTCATCGACGAGATAGTCGAAACCGCCGGCGAGCTGTGGGAGGATGTCGAACTCGACGCAGAGCACGCCTGGGACTACTCGGACGACGACATCTTCATCAACCTGCCGTTCTGGCGGCTGGAGCCGCCCGAGCGCCGCCATTTCGAGATAACCGTCTTCTGCGACGACAACGATATCGGCGCGGAAGTGCTTGAAGCCCTGGCCGAACTCGGCTACACCAACGAGGAGAATGAAGTCCTCGGCACGCCCAACGACGAATTCAATGTCAAGTACGGCGGCCTGCCCGATGAATTCCTCGAAGAGATTGCCGGCTGGCTCGAGCAGCGCTTCGATAAAGAGTTCGACCGGCAGGACATCTGGGACGAATCCGACAACGACGTGTTCATCAACATCCCGGGCCGGTAGTTTGACACCTGCGCGGCCCTGTCCTATGATTGGTCAGGTACGGAAAGACCCATACCCTTCAGGAGGAACCCGATGACCAAGCGAGTACTGACGCTCGCCCTTGCGCTCGCGGCCGTGTCACTGGCCTGGCCTGACCTGACCCGCCCGGCCGTGACCGGCACCGACGGCGAGCTCCACACGGCCGGCCAGGTGATAATCGAGCTCGTTCCCGGGCTGCGCGGCCAAGTCCGCCTGTCCGAAGCCGACGGCATCGCCTTCTTCGGCGTGCCGGCGCTCGACGAGCTCAGCATCCGCTGGGGCGTGGACGAAATCGCCCCGCTGATGCGCCATCCCGAACCGTCCGAAATCGCCCGGGCGTACGGCTGCGACCTGCAATACCTGGTACAGTTCCGGGTTGACCAGGACATCGCCCCGGTGATGGCCGACTACGAGGCGACCGGGCTGGTTGATTACGCCTGCCCCAACGCCCTGATGGCCCTCGACGAACTGCCCGACGACCCGGAGCTCAACCGCCAGTGGCACATCCCGACCATCGGCGCAGCCCACGCCTGGGGCGTGGCCAAGGGCGACACCAACGTCGCCAACTGCGTCATTGACGACGGCTGCGACTGGAAGCACCCCGACATCGAGGCCAACCTCTGGATCAACCACCCCGAGGACATCAACGGCAACGGTCGCTTCGACAGCCTCTACGCCCCGGACGGCGACCTCGACGGCATCGACCAGGACGGCAACGGTTACGCCGACGACGTCATCGGCTTCAACTTCGTCTACGGCACGCCCAACCCGATGCCGCAGAACGGCGACGACCACGGCACCCACTGCTGGGGCAACATCAACGCCGTCACCAACAACGCGACCGGCGTGGCGGGCGTCACCTGGAACTCGCGCTCGGTGGCGGTCTGCTGCGGCGGCGGCGGGTTCGTGAACCTCAGCGCCGCCATCTCGTCGATCTACTACGGTGTGCCGCTCGGCGTCTGGGCCTTCTCGATGAGCTTCGGCGGCAATTCGCCCTACCCGCCGATGCGCGACGCTTGCGGGTCCGCCTGGAGCTCGGGCTCGGTGCTCTACGGCTCGGCCGGCAACGAGGGCGGCGAACTCGTCCGTTACCCGGCGAACTACGACGGCGTCGAGAACGTCGCGGCCTCAAGCAGCGGCGACATGAAAGCCGGGTTCTCCAACTACGGCACTTGGGTGGACGTCACCGCGCCCGGCGACGGCATCTACGCGACCTACACCCGCTACTCCGGCTCCTATGGCTCGATGAGCGGCACCTCGATGTCCTGCCCGATGGCGGCCGGGGTAGCGGCCTGGATGAAGTCCTTCGAGCCGACGATGAGTAACGTAGCCTGCACGGCCCGGATGCATGCCGCCTGCGATTCAATGCCCGACCCGCTGTACGCGCAGGGCAAGCTCGGGGCGGGCCGGGTTTCGATGGCCAACGTGGTTTTGCCTCTCTACT
>JAFGQF010000284.1 GCA_016935775.1 Caldifarciminota bacterium | reverse complement strand
CGACGCGCTCGCCCGCTACGCGCTCGGCCGGCTGTTCAACGAACTGCCCGGGATGCTTGGCGGCAGCCGGTCCCGGGCCGAGGACGAACTGCGGGCGGCGCTCGAAGCCGACCCGCGGCTGACCATCGCCCGGCTCGAGCTCGCCCGGGTGCTGGCCGCGACCGGCCGCCTGCCTGAGGCCCGCTGCCAGCTCGACACCCTGCTGGCCGAAACCGAACCCGGCCACCCGGCCGAGTACTTCCGGCACGACCGGCCGGCCGCGCTCGAACTCCGCGCCCGGCTCGAAAGCCGCTGACCGGGGAGCGGAGTAATCGAGCCTTCTGCCCGGTCCTGACTCGGCCACTCACCACGGTGTTCGACCCTTGCCTGTCCGGTGAGCTGGAGTCCCGGCTCAGGCAGCCCCTGGCCCGGCGTCCGGCAGCGAGGCTCGGAACCGGGCTCCAAGTCCATCTGGAGCCGCGACTTGGCCCGCAGCTCGCCCGCCGCCAGGCTGTTCGACTCGTCTTGCCCCTGAGCACAGTTATCAACAGGGGGGTGACCCCTGAGGTCACTCGTCAGTTGGACCGCCAGTCCGGTAATCGCAAGCACGCGGTACCAGGTTACCGGTATTCGCGCTCAGGCGACCAAACGGCGCCGAGAGAATACCGCATAGTGACTACAGGACTTCCCGGGATGCTGGGTGTTGCCCGGGCTTGACAGGTCGGGCAGTCCGGCCGCATAATGCAACCGAGGAAGTGTGATGCGACCTTTCGTGCTGGCGGTCGTGGCCCTGGTGGCGGTTGGCGCGGGGCAGTGGCTGGAGAAGGCGGTCGGGTTGCCCGACAGCCTGACAGGACCCAGGGAAGCCGACCTCTGCGTCTACAGTCCGGTTGACAACGCGTTCTACGTCGCGGGTTGTGAGGCCGGGTTCGGGCAGGACCATTGCCTGCTCGTCGTTGACGGCACGACCAATGAGCGGATTGCCAAGATTCCGCTGGCGAGCGGGGTCCGGACGATGAGCGTCGTAACCAGTGAGGCCAAGTTGTACTGCGCGGCAGCGGACCAACCGGTCGTCTACGTCCTCGACGTCTACAGCCGGACGGTCGTGCGCACGCTGGAACCCGGCAGGAAGGTGTGGTCCCTCTCGTACGTCGAGCCCCGGCACAAGCTCTACTGCGCCCTGTCGAACGACACGGTGCTGGTGGTCGACGTCCGGACCGACTCGGTGGTCGGACGCGTGGCGGTTCCGTTCGCGCCGGAAGGGCTGAGCTACAGCCGCCAGGCAGACAAGCTCTACTGCACCTTCGCAGCCGAGGACACCAGCGGAGTCGCGGTCATCGACTGCTCCGGCGACAGCCTGCTGCGGGTGCTGGCCCTGGCTGCGGACGAGTATTCCGAGCCCTTCTGCAACCAACTGGACAACAAGCTGTACGTGGTGGACAGCTACGAAGGGGTCGTGTCGGTGGTGGATTGCACCGCTGACACGGTGCTGGCCGAGGTCGTGCTTCCCTATCGCGGCATGTACGTCGCCTGCCACAACGTGCGCGAGAACAAGGTCTACTTCGGAGACGACGAGGGGACCATCGCCGTTGTCTGCGGGGCCGGCGATTCACTCCTCGGTGAGTTCTACTTCAACCGCATCGTTCTGGACCTGGCCTACGATTCCCTTGCGAACCGGGTTCTGGTCGCCGGCAGCAACCCGGAACTCGTCCTGGTGGATGCGGCCGCCGACACGCTGGTCGCGGAGTGGTGCATGCCGGGTTACCTCCGGTCGGTGTGCGTCGGTGCCTTTGGCAGCAAGGCCTGTGCAGCGGGCGAGGTTGCGGTGGTCCTGGACCCGCTCAACGCGGAGCTGCTGGCCCGGTACTCGCTCTGGTTCCGCTTCGCCTCGTTCCCGATGGCGTGGAGCCCGCTCGAGCGGCGGCTCTACTGCATCGGCGACGAGTCGGCGTGCGACACGTTCCGGGTTGCGGTGGTCGACGGGGACTCGCTGCGCGTCAGGAAGGTCTTCTCGGAGTGGCCGCCGGGGACCATCTCGTGGGCGGGCTACTCATCGGGGATGGACAAGCTGTACGTCAGGTCGGAGAGCCTGTACGTGCTTGACTGCGGACCGGATACGGTCGTTGCCGCCATTCCGGTCAACGTGCGGGGTGGTGTCTACAGCACGGGCAGCGAGAGGCTGTATTGCCCGGCAAACCGTGAAGGACACGAGGATTCGAGCCTGGCGGTTGTCGACTGCCGCGGGGACAGCCTGGTCGGCTGGCTGGGAGTCCCGGCCGGCAGCGGGGCACTTGGGTACAACCCGGCGTGGAACAAGGCCTATGTCGGCGTGAACGCATACCGGAACCGTGTGTTCGTGGTGGACTGCACTGCCGACACGGTGGTAGCGATGCTGGATTCCCTGTCCCCGGCCGAGTTCTGCTACGTCCCCAGCCGGAGCGCGGTGTTTGCCAGCGTCAGCGGGCGCCTGTACCTGATTGGCGGCGAATCCAACGAGGTCGAGGCCTGGCGAGGGCTATTCTACTACCAGGACTTCCTGATGGCCTACAACAGCCGGCGCGACAAACTCTACTGCGTCTGCTTCGGTGCGATGCAGGTGGCAGTGGTGGACTGCTCGACGCTCTCGGTGGTTGCCCGCGTGCCGGTGGACAGTGGCGCTCCTCGATGGCCGGTCTACGATTCCCTGGCCGATAAGCTCTACATCGTCCACGGCGGGCTCGGGCTGGTAACGGTACTGGACTGCGCCACGGACCAGCTGGTCGGGGAAGTCGCCATCGGTTCCGGGCCGCGCCCGCCTGCCTGGGACCCCGTGATGCAGCGGTTGTTCGTGCCGTGCAACTGGGCGGCCGGCGTGTCGGTCGTCAGGGATACCACTACGGCCGGGATTGGCGGTCGGCGACCCACCCAATCCATCGAACGCATGGAGTCAATGCCGACGATTGTCCGCAGGCTGCTGACGATACCGCACGTGGAGTCGGTCAGCGGTGGACGTCAGGCAGTGCTGTTCGACCCGGCAGGCCGGGCGATGCTCTTGCTGTACCCGGGAGCCAATGACGTGTCCGGCCTCGCGCCCGGGGTCTACTTCGTCAGAGAGGGTTCGAGGGGTCAGGGGTCCGAGGGTTCAAGGGTCCGCAAGGTCATCGT
>JAFGQF010000283.1 GCA_016935775.1 Caldifarciminota bacterium | reverse complement strand
GCGCGCCGAACTGGTCGCGGGCGACGCAGCGCAGGTCGTAGGTGCCGTCGGCGGTGTAGCGCCAGGAGTCCATCGCGGTGATGCCGGTGGGAGTGAGCGGGGTCCACTCGGACGAGTTGCCGTCGCCCCAGAAGAACTTGTACTGGATGCTGTCGCCCTGGGGGTCGATGGCCATGCCGTAGAACCGGTACCAGGGGCCGTTCTTGACGCCCCGCGCCGGACCGATCAGGCTCGGCTGGAACGGGCCGGTGTTCTCCTGCTCGGCATAGTGGAACCTGGAGTCCGAAGTGTCGGAGTAGAGGTCCTCGGCGTCCCGGGCCAGGGCGCGGATATTCTTCAAGCCGCGCGACGAGTAGGCGACCGAGTCGGTGACGGTGTCGCCCGAGGCGACGAGCGGGCTCCAGATCGAAGTCAGGCCGTCGTCCCAGATGAACTGGATGCTCACCGAGTCGCCATCCGGGTCCACGGCGGCGGTCTTGAATACCTGGTACTCGCCGACGAGACCGGTGTCCGGGCCGACCGGCGCGCCGGGCGCGTTCGGCCGGTTGCCGCCGCCGCCGAAGGCGACGCGGACCAGGTGGGTGTCGGACCAGTCGGCCGACCAGTTGCCCTGGGCGTCCTGGGCCTTGGCCCGGACCGCGTACCAGCCGGTGTCGGCCCAGGCGTGGTTGGCGGATGCAGTGTCGCCGCTGGCGAGGTAGCCGGTAGTGTCGTAGCCGCCGTCCCAGTCGAAGACGTAGCGGATTTCGTCCTTGTTCGGGTCGGTGGTGACCGTCTGGTAGGTTGCCTGCACGCCGGGGGCGACCTCATCCAGGCCGGCGGGCCGGGCCGGGATGCGCGGCGGCTTGTTGCGGCAGCCGGCGAACAGCATCACCGCGGCCAGGACGATCGTCAGCAGGGCCAGGTTTTTGCGCATTGCTTCCTCCTGCAATGGTTCGTTATCGGACACTGGGCCGTTCGTCCGCCCGGTTCGGCCGCGACGCAGGGGGCGCGACCGGGTCATATCCCACCCGGGCGGTTTTTCCAATGCCGCATTGTAGGCGCGAACCGGCCGGTGTCAACGGGCAGGCTTGCCGGGGCCGCCGGCGCGGCCCGCGGTGTTGACAGGGTTGCGGTCGTTCCTATACTCAGCCCGAAGCAGCGAGGCGCAAGAGAAAGGAGTCACGATGCGACATTTCACCGTCCTCGGCATGGCCCTGGCACTGCTGGCCGGCGCGGCCACGGCCGAAGATACCATCTGGGTGCGGACGTGGATGCAGGGCCAGGAAGCCCGGTCCCGTGCCATAGCCGCCAGCGGCACCGATATCTACGTCGCGGGTACGACCCGTGAGCAGTTTCCCGACATCCTGGTCATCAAGTACGACGCGGCCGGCGACACCGGCTGGGTGAGGACCTTCGACATCGACACGATGGAGATGGCGATTGACATCGCGACCGGCAGCGACGGCCGGCCGGTCGTGCTGACCCAGGTCGAGAGCGCGGAGCCGGCCGCCGGGCTGGCAAAGATAACCGGTACCGGCGATACCGCCTGGGTCCGCCACTTGGAAGGGACGATGTCCTCGGCGGTGGCGGTGGGCGAGGCTGGCGAGGTCTACGTCTGGGGCGCGGCATTCGACAGCCTGCCGATGGAGGCGTTCCGGCTGGCGCGGTTCGGCGCCAACGGTGCCCTGGAGTGGCGGAAGTCGGTCCGGCTCGGTGACGGATGCCAGTCCGCGGGCGCCTGCGTCGACGATGACGGCAACTTTGTCGGCGTGGGGGTGAGTTTCGACTCGCTCGGGCCGAACCCGATGGTTCTCAAGTTCACCTCCAACGGCGATACGGTCTGGACGAAGTCGCTCGCCGGGCTGGGCGTGGACGAGCCGCTGGGCGTGGCCGCCGCGGCGGGCGAGTCGCTCGTCGTCACCGGGATGGCCGGCCCGGAAATCAAGATCCTCAAGTTGTCCGGCGGAGGCGACACCGCCTGGACCCGGTCGGTCGAGGCGATGCCCAACCCCGAGGATATCAACAACGTGGCGGTCGACGGCCAGGGCGAGATCGCGCTCTACCGGACCAGCATGAGCGGCACCTGCGAGCTGATCAAGCTGGACGCCACGGGCGAAGTCGTCTGGGAGGGGATGACCGACCTGCGCGGGGCGCAGGCCGCGGTCTGCACCGATTCCGACGACCGGCCGGTGACCGCCGGCGCGACCGTCGGCGGGCCCCCGGCCATCCTGACAATTAAGTGGCAGGGCCGGGCCGCGATCGGGGAAGAGGGTGGCCCGGTGGTGTTTCGGGGCGGCGAGCGTTCCGTCATTCTCGATTCCAACGCCCGGCTGGGCTTCACGGTGCCGGCGGCGGGGCACTACGATGTCCGGCTGTTCGACAACACCGGCGCGGTAGTGCGCGAGCTGCACTCCGGCCGGCTCGAGCGGGGCGAGCAGCGGATTAACGTTCCCGGGCTGGCGGCCGGCGCGTACACGCTGCGGATCGAGGGACCGCAGGGCACGGTCCAGGAGAAGGTGGTCCAGGTCCGCTAGCCGCGAATCAATGCCGACGTTGCCG
>JAFGQF010000282.1 GCA_016935775.1 Caldifarciminota bacterium | reverse complement strand
CTGATCGTCCGGCCGACCGGGCTGGTGGACCCGGAGATGGTGGTGAGGCCGACCAAGGGCCAGGTGGACGACCTGGTCGAGGAAATCCGGCAGCGGGCCGAGCGGCACGAGCGCGTGCTGGTGACGACCCTGACCAAGCGGATGTCCGAGGACCTGGCCGAGTACCTCGCCGAGATGGGGCTCAAGGTCAAGTACCTGCACTCGGAGATCAACGCGCTCGAGCGGGTGGAAATCCTGCGCGGGCTGCGGCTGGGCGAGTTCGACGTGCTGGTCGGTATCAACCTGCTGCGCGAGGGGTTGGACCTGCCCGAGGTGTCGCTGGTCGCCATCCTCGACGCCGACAAGGAGGGGTTCCTGCGCGACGAGCGCTCGCTCATCCAGACCGCGGGCCGGGCCGCGCGCAACGTCGGCGGCCGGGTCATCCTCTACGCCGACACCATCACCCGCTCGATCCGGGCCGCGCTCGACGAGACCGACCGGAGGCGCAGCAAGCAGGTCGAGTACAACGAGCAACACGGCATCGTGCCGCGGACGATTGCCAAGTCAATCGACCAGGTGACGGCGACGACCGCGGTGGCCGACGCCCGGCGCCGCGAGGAGGAGCCAGAGCCCGAACCGGAGAATACCGGCGACCGGCTCGAACTGCTGGCGAAGCTCCAGCGCAAGATGGAAGAGGCGTCGGCCGAACTCCGTTTTGAAGACGCCGCCCGACACCGGGACCGCATCCGCGAGGTACTCGAGCAGATGGACGACGAGATGCTGAAGAAGGCGCACCGGGCGAGGAAGGGCAGGGAGCGTTGAGCCGGCAGGAGCGCTTCCGGCGGCTCGCATCCCGGATGAGGCGGTGCCGGCTGTGCGGACTGAAGCCGGGCGCGCACGCGGTGTTTGGTCGGTTCGACGGCCCGGAGTGGATGCTGGTCGGTCAGGCGCCGGGCGAGCGCGAGGCCGCCCTGGGACGGCCGTTCGCCGGCCCGGCCGGCAGGCGGCTGTTCGAGTGGTTGAAGCGGGCCGGGTTCGAGGAGGAGGAGTTCCGGTCGCGTTGCTACGTCACCGCGATGATGAAGTGCTTCCCGGGCAAGGGCGGGCGCGGCGACCTACGGCCGTCACGGTGGCAGGTCGAGAACTGCGCGCCGTTCCTGGAGCAGGAAATGGAAATTGTCCGGCCGAGAGTGCTGATACCGGTCGGCGGACTGGCAATCGGGCGGTTCCTGGGCAGGCGGCCGCTGGCGGAGACGATCGGCCGGAGGTTCCTCGTCGAGTACGCTGGCCGGGTGATTACCGTGGTCCCGTTGCCCCATCCTTCGGGCGCGTCAGCCTGGACCAACCTGGCCGGTAACCGGCGGCGACTGGGCCGGGCCCTGCGATTGCTGAAGCGGGCGGACGGACGAGGCTAGCAGCCGCGCAGCCGCGAACAGGCACCGGCCGTCCCGCTCCGGGCCGAGGATGTCGGGTTTCACCCGGGACGGCGGTCGCGGAGTCCGTACCCGGGGGAGTCGAATGCCTCGGTGACCGCGGCCGGCAGTTCGGCGAGCCAACGGACGAGGACACGCTCGCGTTCCATCACCACCCGGTCAGACGATGGATGAAGCCGCGCACCGGGCCGGGCACGACCAGGGCGTGGCGCGGGCAGACTTCGGCACAGCAGTAGCAGTTGATGCAGCGGCGGTCGTCAATCCGCGGCCAGGGGTCAAGGACAATCGCGCCGGCCGGGCAACCGTTGGCGCAGCGACCGCAGCGAATACAGCGTTCCCGGGCCAGCAACGGTTCGGAACGGGCGAGCGGGTAGGCGCGGGCAATAATCCCGGTCAGGGCACCGGCCAGCAGCGGCGACGGCAGGCGAAAGCCGGGCACCGGCGTGATGTCGCCGGTGATGTCGATGTCCGCGCGCCGCACCGGGCCGAGCCCGCGTTCGCCGGCGATGCGCAGGAAGGGCACGCGCGCCGGCTCGATGCCGCACAACAGCGCCATCACCGAGTCGAGGGCGACGGCGTTGCGCGAGGCCAGCAGGCGGCCGATGGCGAGGGTGCGGCCCCCGGTTGGACCGTTCTGGCCATCCATTCCCCGTTGGGCGTCCATCACGTGCAGGATGTTCGCGGGCAGGGCCTGAAACAGGTCGACGAGCAATTCCGCAAACTCGGTCGAGTTGCGGACCGCGGTATGCATCTCGGCTTTCAACTGGCCGGGTATCACACCGAACAGGTTCTTGACCGCGCCGCTGAGCAGGGTGAGGGCATGGGTCTTGAGCACCGGTACGTTGATGACAACGTCGGCTTCGTGGAGGATGCGCGACACCCGGACTTCCTTGATGAACCGGGACCGGACCGGTAGCGTTACCGGCGTTTCGGCGATGTTGCGAAAGCAGCCGTCACTGGCTTCGACGATGCCGGTCGGCGCAAGGTAGGTTTCGACGCTGCCCCGGAGCCAGCCGCCCGGGTTGTCGGCGACCCATACTTCGGCCGCGCCCCGCGCCCGCAGGCTGCCGACCATCCGACGGACGAGCTCGGGGTCCGTCGTCGCCCCGCGCCCTGGCGGGAAGGGGCCGATGAGGTTGGGTTTGACCCAGACCCGCTGGCCGCTGAAGTCGTGCTCGAGGAAGTCGAACGCGGCGTTCGTAGCCGCGTTGAGGTCGGCGCTCGAGTGGACGAGCACCCGGGCGCGCGGGCCTTCGGACATCGGCGCTAGAGCCGTCCCGGGATGATATAGAGGACGTTGCCGAGGGCGACCGCGGCCTCGGCCTGCCGCTGCTTGTCTTCGGGCAGGTCGGTGCCGTCGAACTGGACGTCAACCGCCTTGACGACACCGTCGCGGACGGTGTAGCCGGTGCAGGTGAGCGTGCCGCCGGACTTGAGGAAGATTACGGGCATCGGTGCTCCTTTCTGCCGGAACCGGTTCAGGACCTGGCGAGCGTCAGGCCGGCCCGGCGGTAGACCGCGTCAACGTTCTTGAGCAGTCGCTTCAGGCTGAATACCCGGCCCAGGGCGCGGCCGTCGAGTTGCGCGCGAACGGTCGGGTCGCGGCGGGCCAGCTCCGGGAACGGCGTGCCGGAGGAACTCGCCGCGAAGGACAGTCGCTGGACCAGGCGATAGCCGTCGTCGCGGCTCATCCCGGCGTTGACCAGCGCCAGCAGCAAGGCCTGGGAGTAGAAGCTGCCGCCCGCGGCTTCGAGGTTCTGCGCCATCCGGTCGGTGTTGACCACGAGGCCGGCGAGCACGCCGGTCAGCTTGCGGGCGATGTAGTGGAACAGCGTCAGGGAGCCCGGGATGATGATGCGCTCGGCGGCCGAGTTGGACAGGTCGCGCTCGTGCCAGAGCGGAACGTTCTCGAGACCCGTCACCGAGTACGCCCGGATGACGCGCGCCAGGCTGGTGACGCGTTCGCAGATGATCGGGTTCTTCTTGTGGGGCATCGCCGATGAGCCGCGCTGGCCCCGTCCGAACGGTTCGGCCAGCTCGCCGATTTCGGTGCGCTGGAGGTTGCGGATCTCGACCGCGATGCGCTCGAGCCCGGCCGCGGCCAGGGCGAGTACCCCGAGCATGTAGGCGTGGCGGTCGCGCGGGATGACCTGGGTTGAGACCGGCTCGGGCTTCAGGCCGAGCGCGCGCAGGACCCGGGCCTCGACCTTCGGCGCGAGCTGGGTGTAGGCGCCGACCACGCCCGAGAGCTTGCCGTGGTGGAGTTCGGCGATCGCCGAGCGGACCCGGTCGATGTTGCGGTTGGTCTCTTCGTACCACGAGAGCGCCTTGAGCCCGAACGTGATCGGTTCGGCGTGGACGCCGTGGGTCCGGCCGATCATCGGGGTGTGCTTGTAGGCGATTGCGAGCCGGGCGCACTGGAGTCTGAGTTCGTGGAGCGCCAGCTCGACCAGCTCAAGCGAGGAGATGCAGCGCAGCGACAGCGCGGTGTCGACGACATCGTATGACGTCAGGCCGTAGTGGACGTACTTGCCGGCCGCGCCGATGGACTTCGCGACGCTGCGGGTGAAGGCGATGACGTCGTGGTTGGTCTCGCGCTCGAACCTTTCGATTTCGCGGACGTTGAAGGTCGCGCGGTCAATTGCGCGGGCGGCCGACCTGGGGATGATGCCGAGTTCGGCCTGGGCGCGGGCGACGGCCCGCTCGACCAGCAGCCAGGACTGGAACTTGGCTTCCTCGGTCCAGTGCGCGGCCATTTCCGGCAGGGCGTAGCGTTTCAGCATTGATTATCCGATCCGGTAGAAGAGCCTGGTGGATTCGCCGGCCCGGTCGATGACGATGTCGACCGCCGCGCCGGGTTTCTCGTAGAGTTGCTGGAAGGCGCGGGCGGTGCGGCAGACCTTGCCCTGGGCCAGCAGGATGACGTCGCCGGGCGCGAGCCCGATACGCTCGGCGATGGTGCCCGGTTCGACCGCGGTGACCACCACGCCCCGCGAGTGGGCGAGGCCGTGGCGGGCGCGGAGCAGCGAGTTGATGTCGGCGACCGTGCAGCCGATCGCGGTCCTGATGCCGGACGAGTGCGCGGCGGCGGCGCCCCTTGCCTCGGCGACGAAGCCGCGGACGTCGTCGATCGGGCGGGCGAAGCCGATGCCCTCGGACCCGCCCGAGTGGCTGAAGATGAAGGTGTTGATCCCGACCACCCGGCCCTCGGCGGTGCAGAGCGGCCCGCCCGAGTTGCCGGGGTTGATGGCCGCGTCGGTCTGGATCATGTCGGTCATCACCGCGCCCCGGCCGGACTTGACGTCGCGGTGCAGGGCCGAGATGACGCCGACGGTGACGGTCGGCTGGGCGTCCCGGAGCAGGAAGCCGAAGGGGTTGCCGAATGCGATGGCCCACTCGCCGATCATCAGGTCCTCGGACGTGCCGAGTTCGGCGGCCGGCAGGTCCTCGCCGTCGATCTTGAGCAGCGCGAGGTCGAGTCCGTTGTCGATGCCGACCAGTTCGGCCTGGAACTCGCGGTTGTCGGGCAGGGTGACGGTGATGGCGGTGGCGTTCTGGACGACGTGGGCGTTGGTTATCACGTCGCCGTTCGGGGAGATGATGACACCCGAGCCCATCGACTTGACTTCCTGCCGGTACTGGCGACGGGGGAAGAAGTCGCGGAAGAAGTCGTCGAACCCGAAGCCGCCGAACGGGTCATAGGTGTAGACCTGGACCTGGGTGACAACCACCGAGACGACCGCCGGGCTGACCTTGCGGGCCGCCTCGGTCACGGCGTTGCGGCGCGATGATGATACCTGCTCGTTCGTACCCGGCTGGGCGCAGGCCGGGGCCAGCAGCCCGGCGGAAGCCAGCAGCAGGGCAGGCAGCATACGACTCATCGCTCAGGCAGTCTAGCCGCGGCAGGGAGAGCGGTCAACCTCGGGAATGCGGCCGGCGGGCAGCGGACCGAATCGACCCCGAAGGCACGAAGGACGCGAAGGGCGAGAACAGCGGAACGGTCAACCACGTAGAGACCAGAGACGCAGGACCGGCGCCGGGTGTCGCTTGCAGCCGGACGCTCCGAAGAACGGCGCGGACTTGCCGAGCCGGCTCTCAGGAGTAGTATCTACCGGTCCGGGCGTGAAGTCGCAATCCAGGAGGTCGAGATGCAGCGATTGACAAGATTGGTGCTGGTCCTGGCCTGCGCGGCCGGGCTGGCGCAGGCGCGGCGCTGGGTGCCGCTCG
>JAFGQF010000066.1 GCA_016935775.1 Caldifarciminota bacterium | reverse complement strand
TCGCGCCCGCGGCCTCGAACGCGGTGGCGCTGGTCTGCGGCCCGCCGATAATGCTCCGCTTCACCCACCCGGTGCTCGAGGAGCTGGGCTTCCCGCCCGACCGGGTGTTCGTCTCGCTGGAGAACCGAATGAAGTGCGGCATCGGCAAGTGCGGCCGGTGCAACGTCGGCGAGGTCTACGTCTGCAAGGACGGCCCCGTCTTCAGCTATCGCCGGATGAAAGAGCTTCCGGCCGACCTGTGAGCCACCACGATTCCTTGACAGGGTTGTCGTCACTCCTATAATCCGCCTGTGACAGACGAGGAATTCTTCGATTCCCTGCTGGCCGAGTGCATCAAGAAGAATGCCTCGGACCTGCACATGACGGTCGGGCGTCCCCCGACCCTGCGCATTGACGGCTACCTGCGCCCGGTCGAGGGCTGCCCGGTGCTCACCCCGGAGATGACCGAGCGGTTCAAGAACATCGCCACCAAGGACGTCACCCACCTCCGGGCCCAGATCGACAACGGCGGCGGCGGCGACTTTGCCTTGAACTTCCGCAACATGGCCCGGTTCCGGGTCGCGGTCTACAAGCAGAAGGGGTACTTCGGCCTCGCGCTCCGGCTCATCCCGCGCCGCATCCTGTCGTTCGAGGAGCTGTTCGTTTCGTCGCACCTCATCCCGCGCATCAAGAGCCTGCTCGACCGACCCCACGGTCTCGTCCTCGTCACCGGCCCCACCGGGATGGGTAAGACCACGACCCAGGCGACCTTCGTGGACTACATCCTGGAAAGCCCGCGCCACGTGCTGACCATCGAGGACCCGGTCGAGTTCGTCCACGACCACAAGAACGGGCTCATCACCCAGCGCGAGGTCGGCGTCGACGTGTCCAGTTTCCGCGAGGCGATCATGAAGGGCCTGCGGTCCAACCCGAACGTCATCCTCGTCGCCGAAATCCGCGACCTGGCAACCGCCGAGGCGACCATCTGGGCCGCCGAGTCGGGCCACCTTGTCATCGGCACCCTGCACACGACGAACGCCTCGGAAACTGTCACCCGTTTCATCGACATCTTCCCGCCCGAAATCCGCGACCAAATCCGCATCCAGTTCTCGATTTCACTGCTGGCCATCTTCTGCCAGCGACTGCTGCTCAAGGCCGGCGGCAAGGGCCGGGTCGGCGCCTACGAGGTGATGGTCGCCACGCCCGCGGTCCGCAACCTTATCCGCGAGCGCAAGGTCGAGCACCTTCCCTCGGCAATCCAGACCGGCACCGCCGAGGGCTCGATCCACTTCGACGCCTACATGGCCGAGCTCTACCGGGCGGGCAAGCTCACCTACGAGACCGCGATCGCCTCGGCGATGGACCCGAAGGGCTTCCGCGAGCTCATCGAGTTCGGCACGGCCAAGTCGGCAGGCGGCAAGGGCCGCTTCTAACCCGCGACAAATCAAGCCGAGTCCGGGCGCCGCGCCCGTTCCTGACTTCAGGTTCCAGATTGCTGGTTTCTGGTTTCTCGCTCCCGGTTCCTGACCGCCAGCGTTGCCCGGCTATTCCAGTTCGTGCCGGAACCGGGTAAAGGCGAGGACCTCGCGGTTGGAAATCTCGGTCCAGTGGAGCTGCTCGAAATGCTCGAGCCGGAACGGCGCCACGAGCCGCACCATCCGCCCCTCACCGACCCACAGCCCAGGCTCACCCGCCTCCGCCTGCCAGCGGCTCGCGACCAGCACATCCGGGCTCATCAGCACCAGGCTCTGCTCGGGCTCGGCCGGCAGCGCCTCGTGGATGGCGCGCAGTGACTCGGCCGGGTCTTCGGGTTTGAAGGAACCCAGGACGTGCAGGAACAGCCGCTCGCTCGGGTCGGACGATTCGGCGACGCGATTGCCCGGGTCGAGCAGTTCCGGGTGCCGCACCGCGCCGTCATGGCAGAACGCCCAGGGACCGGTCCGGTCGCGCCGCACGAACGGCTGGCGCGCCCTGCCCGGCTCCGCGGTCTCGAGCCGGAGCAGCGCCATGTCGGTCTTGACTTCCTCGAGCCCGCCGAGGTCGAGCCGGCCGCGGCTGTCCAGCCCGCCCTCGGCCGACTGGACCAGCGTGCCGTAGCACCAGGCCAGCCGCCAGCGGTTGCACCGCCCGCCTGCCTCGCTCGCCCGCGCGTGCCGGGCAATCGCCTCCACGATGTCGTGCCGGAACCGGCCGGCGATGGCGAGGGTCAGGACCGCGCTCACAGCTCCAACCTGACTTGCGCGCCCCCGGGACCGAGCGCGAATGTCATCTGCCGATCGAAGGCGTACATCTGGGCCGACACCCAGGCGTCGGCCATCGATACCGCCATCACCGCCCCGGTCCACCAGAGCAGGGTGTTGCGCCGGTCGCGCAGGTCTTCGTAGCGGGAAGTGTCGCCGGCCGCGAGCGCGGCCGATGCCGAACGGTGGTCCTGCACCGCGAAAAACGCCAACCCGAACTCGGCCGGCGCGATGACGAGCGTCTTCCACCAGTCGCCGTTGTAGACCTGGCCGCCGCCCGGCACCAGCGCCGACAGCAGCACCGCCCGGCCCGGCGACTTCTTCGGAAAGGCCGGCTGGCCGGGTTCGACCAGGGTGCCTGGTTCGGGCGCGATGTCGGTGGACGCGCTGTCCGGGGTCACGCTGCTGACGGTGTCGGGACGGGCCGGTTCCGCAGGCTCGAGCGGGCCGCGGCCGGTCCTTGCCGGCTGGGCCAACGCCGCGCCGGCAAGCGCCAACGCCAACACGACCAGTGCCCTCACGGCATTACCAGCAGCTCGACCCGCCGGTTGCGCGCCCGGCCTGCGGGGCTGCTGTTGTCGTCGCGCGGCCGGGAGTCGCCCGCGCTCCTGAGCATCAGCCGCCGGGCCGGGATGCCCCAGCCGGCGAGAGCCTGGACAACGGCCGCGGCCTTGGCCGCGCCATACTCCCAGTTGGTCGGCAGCCGCTCGACCAGCCCGGCCGGCACCGGCGTGTTGTCGGTGTGCCCGGTGACCTCGATCACCCCGGTCAACGACTGGAGCTCCACGATGCAGTCCTGCAGGGCCTGCCGACCCGCCTCGCTCAGGTCCAGCCCGCCCGGCCGGCTGAACAGCTCCTCGTCGGTGAGAACCTTGAAGAACATCGTCTCGTCCGGCTGCTGGAGCCTGGCCAGGCTGTCGTGCAGGCCCTGGACTTCCTGGGTCCACATCCGGGTCTCGCGCCGCTGGTCGGCCACCTGCCGCTCGAGCGGCAGCACGCGAACGTTGTAGAAAACCAGCGCCCCGGCCGCCGCCAGCAGGAACAGCAGCCAGCCGCTGAAACTGAACCAGCTTCTCATCACTTCTCCCCGAGCGACTCAAGTTGCCGCTCCAGCCGGCCGAGCTTGTCCCGGAACCCGGCCAGCCGCTCGCGCTCGTTCTCGACCACCTCGGGCCGGGCCCGCCGCTCGAACTCCGGGTTGGCGAACTTCTTCTCGATACCGGCGATGAGTTCGCCCAGGCTGGTGACCTCCTTGCGGATGCGGGCGGTCTCGCGGTCCAGGTCGACGATGCCCTCGAGCGGCACGTAGACCTCGACGCCCGGCACGACCGCCAGCGAAGACTTCGCCGGCCGCTCGGACGCGAACCGCAGCTCGCCCACCCCGGCCAGTGCCTCGACCAGGGCGCGCTGCCGGTCCAGGAACCCGGCCAGCCGCTCGCTCCCGCAGTTCACCACGCACTCGACCCTGGTCTTCTGCGGCACCTGCATCTCGGAACGGATATTACGCACCGCGCCGATGACATCGCGCAGCGCCTCGACCGAATCGTCCTCGGACTCGTCAACCTCGAACGGCCCCGGCCACTCCGAACTCAGGATCGAGTTCTCACTTCTGACTTCGGTGTTCTGACTTCTGCTTTCTGACTTCGTCCCGTATCCCAGCCTCTGCCATAGCTCCTCGGTGATGAACGGCATCACCGGGTGCAGCAGTTGCAGCGTCCCCCGGAACACCTCGCGCAGGGTCTTTCGCGTCCCGGCCGCGTCCGGCCGCAGCTTGACGAACTCCAGGTACCAGTCGCACAGGTCGTGCCAGAAGAAATCGTACAGCGCCTGCGCCACGGTCGAGAAGGTGTAGTGGTCCAGCCCCTCGTCCACCCGGGCGAGCAGCCGGTTGAACCGCGCCCTTATCCAGTTGTTGATGGCCGCCATCTCCGCATCATCCGACCCCGGACCCCCGACCCCGGGCTCCTCCTCCAGCCAGCCCGCCGCCAGCCTTGCCGCGTTCCAGACCTTATTGCAGAAGTTCCGGCCGAGCTGGAACCGCTCATCCCACAGCCGGTAGCTCTGCGACTGGCTTTCGAGGAAGGCCATCGTGAACCGGACCGCGTCGGTGCCGTACTTGGCGATCATCTCGAGCGGGTCCTCGCCGATGCCCTTGGACCGCGACATCCGCTCACCGCCTTTGGCCAGCACGGTCGAGTGGATGTAGACGTCGTCGAACGGCACCTTGCCGGTGAACTCGAGCGCCGAGAATATCATCCGCGCTTCCCAGCGGAAGATGATATCCGGGTCGGTGGTCAGGAAATCGGTCGGGTAGAACTTCGCCAGGTCAGGTGTCTCCTCGGGCCAGCCCATCGTCGAGAACGGCCACAGCGCCGAACTGAACCAGGTGTCGAGCACGTCCTCGTCCTGTTTCAGCTCGGCCGAGCCGCACTTCGGGCAGGCGGTCGGGTCCTCGCGGCTGACGATCTTCTCGCCGCATCCGCAGTACCAGACCGGTATCCGGTGCCCCCACCAGAGCTGGCGCGAGATGCACCAGTCGCGGATGTTCTTCATCCAATCCAGGTACACCTTGTTCCAGCGCTCGGGGTGGAACTTCACCCGGCCTTCCTCCACCGCCTTGACGGCCGGCCCGGCCAGCGGCTCCATTTTCACGAACCACTGCTCGCTCGCCAGCGGCTCGATAGTCTCGTCGCACCGGTCGCAGGTCCCGACCGAGTGCCGGTACGGCTCGGTCTTCTCCAACAGCCCGGCCGCTTCGAGGTCCTCGACCACCGCCTGCCGGCATTCCTCCCGCGTCATCCCCCGGTACTTCTCCGGCACCGCGTCGGTCATCTTCGCGCCCTCGCCGATCACCTTGTGCCGGGGCAGCCCGTGCCGCTCGCCGATCGCGAAGTCGGTCGGGTCGTGGGCCGGCGTCACCTTGACGGCGCCGGTCCCGAACTCCATCTCCACCGCCGCGTCGGCCACCATCGGTATCTCCCGGCCGGTCAGCGGCAGCTTCAGCATCTTCCCGACCAGGGCCTTGAACCGCTCGTCCTTCGGGTTCACCGCCACCGCGCTGTCGCCCAGCATCGTCTCGGGCCGGGTGGTCGCCACCACGACGAAGGGACATGACCCGTTCCCGTCCCTGGAAACGGGATCGTGTCCCGAGTCCGCAACCGGGTAGCGGATATACCAGAGGCTCGAATCCCGCTCGACGTACTTCACCTCGAGGTCCGACACCGCGGTCCCGCAGCGCGGGCACCAGTTGACGATGTACAGGCCCCGGTAAACCAGCCCCTTCTCGTAGTACCGGACGAACGCCTCGCGCACCGCCCGCGTCAGCATCGCGTCCATCGTGAACCGCAGCCGCGACCAGTCGAGGCAGCAGCCCAGGCTCCGCAACTGGGTGACAATCCGGTTGCCGTACTTCTCCTTCCACTCCCAGACCCGCTCGATGAACTTCTCGCGCCCGAGGTCGAACCGGGTCAGCCCCTCCTGGGCCAGCATCCGCTCGACCTTCACCTGGGTGCCGATGCCGGCGTGGTCGGTGCCGGGCAGCCAGAGCGTCTCGTAGCCCTGCATCTTCTTGCGCCTTATCAGGATATCGGGCAGGCCGTCGTCCAGCGCGTGCCCCATGTGCAGCGAGCCGGTCACGTTCGGTGGCGGGATGACGATCGAGTACTTCGGCTTCTTCGAGCCCGCGACGGCGGTGAAGAACCCGCTCTCCTCCCAGAACCGGTACCACTTCTCCTCGACCGGCTTCGGGTCGTAGCGGCTGGGAAAGCTGTCGTCGGGCGATTGAGCAGACATCGCGGCCATTATAGATTCGACCCTTGGCGAGTCAATCGGCCGGCCGGGTCCTGCTCAGCGCCGCCGCGCCCAGCGGCCGACGTGGCTCCAGCGCTCCAGCAGCGCGCTAATCCGGCGCTGGTACACGAAATAGAGCACGGTCAGCAGCACGAACCCCGCCCCGAGCAGCGTCCACTCCACCCAGCCGAACCGGGTCGCCCCGCTCCCCAGCCCGCACTCGATGATGTTCGACGGCAGCCGCCCCACCAGGACCAGGACAAGGAACAAGGGCAACGGCAGCGGGGTCAGCCCGGCCAGGTAGTAGGTCAGGTCGCCCACCGGGTTCGGTATCAGCAGCAGCAGGAAGACATAGAACGTCCCGCGCCGGACCACGGTCCGGTCCAGGCTTGCCAGCCGTTCAGGAGGCAGCAGGTAGCGCAGTAACCTGCGGCCCAACAGCCGGGCCAAAGTGAAGTCAATTGCCGCGCCGGCGATGACGCCCAGCATCACCCACAGGATGCCCGGCCAGAACCCCATCGCGTACCCGGTCGCGAACGCCACCACGTTGCCGGGCAACGGCGCGACCACGACCTGCAGCACCTGGAACCCGATGATGCCCAACGGCGCCCACGCGCCCCACGAAACCACCAGCGCGCGCAGCTCCGCGGGATGGGAGAAGTAATGCCACAGCTCGCGCCGGGCGAACACGAACAGCACCGCCACCGCGCCGACCAGCAGAACCGCGAAGGCAATGGATATCGCGGTCCCGAGCCGGTGGCTCTGTTCGTCCTCGGGTACGGGCTTCGGCGCGTCGTCCATCAGGCGTCCAGCATAGGCACTTGCCCGGGGCTGTCAAAGCCGACGCAGCGCGGGACATGACCCATTTCGGCTCGGAGAAGTGGAATCGTGTCCCAGGACCGAGAGAGAACGGCAGCGCCGGGCCGGGAGGCCGGAAAGACCGCCCGGGATACGGTCTCCCGGGCTGTCCCGGGGCATGCCCCGGGCAGGCCCCTGCTGAAGGACGTCAAGGGGGCGAGGGCGGTCGAAGTGCCAGCAGGATGAAGACTTGCGGCGCCCGGCGCCGCAAGTGCCGATCCGCGGTCGCGAGTCGAGGCCGGGCCGCGACTATCGGACCGGGATGCCGTCGCGGGAGACCACTTCGCCGCCGCAGATGACAACCCGGGCCGGGTTGTGGCCGACCCGGTAGGCGATGTGGCGGTAGTCGGGCAGGTCGGTGACCAGGATGTCGGCCCGCTTGCCCGGCTCGATGGTGCCGATGTCACCAAGCAGCGCGAGCGAGCGGGCGGCGTTCACCGTCACCCCGCGCAGGGCCTCGACCACGGTCATCCCGTACTTGACGCAGGCGAAGACCACGGTGAGCGGCTGGGCGAGCAGCGTTGACGAGCCGGGGTTGAAGTCGGTGGCCAGCGCCATCACGACCCCGCGCTCGCGCATCTTCGCGACCGGGGCCGGCTGCTCGCGCAGGAAGAAGCAGGTCCCGGGCAGCAGCTCGGCGATTGTGCCGGCTTCGGCCATCACTTCCAGCCCCCGGTCCGAGGGCTTGAGCAGGTGCGCGGCCGAGACCGCGCCGACCTCGGCCGCGAGCTCGGCCCCTGCCGAGCTTTCGATTTCGTCGGCGTGGACCTTGGGGATAAGCCCGTACCGCTTCCCGGCCTCGAGGATGCGGCGCGAGTCGCTGGCGTTGAAGATGAAGTCCTCGCAGAACACGTCACAGAACCGGGCGAGCTTCTCCTCCGCGACCCGCGGCAGCATCTCCTCGATGAGCAGGTCGATGTACCGCTCCTTGGCCGTGTCTTTCGGGATGCTGTGCGCGCCGAGAAAGGTCGGCACCACGGCAACCGGCACCGATTCGCCGACCCGCCGTATCGCCCGCAGCATCTTGAGCTCGGTCTCGGTGTCCAGCCCGTACCCGGACTTGGCCTCGACCGTGGTCGTGCCCCAGGACAGCATCTCCAGCACCCGCGCGCGGCCCGCTCCGACCAGCTCGTCCTCGGACGCGGCCCGGGTCATCCGGACCGAGGAGAGGATGCCGCCCCCGGCCTGGGCGATTTCCTTGTAGGTCCTGCCGCCAAGCCGCTGCTCGAACTCGCCGTGCCGCCAGCCACCGAACACCGGGTGGGTGTGCGGGTCAACGAAACCCGGCAACACCACGCAGCCGCGGCAGTCAATGACCTTGCCGCGCGGGACATGACCCATTGTCGGTCCTCCGAAATGGGATCGTGTCCCAAGCCCGGGATCGTGTCCCCGTTCTGCCGCAAGCCCGTTCTCGTGTTCCCGTTCCGCGCTCTGACTTCCGCAATCTGACTTCTGACTTCGCCCGGTCCCTAGCCCGGAAATCCTGCCCGCCTCGACCCGCAGCCAGGCGTCC
>JAFGQF010000281.1 GCA_016935775.1 Caldifarciminota bacterium | reverse complement strand
CCGTTGAGCTGGAACAGCCCGCCGGGGTTGAAGTAGCCGGCCTGGGCATCGTCCGCCACCGCGGTGAAGGCCTTGCCCATCGCGAGGCTGCGTGGGCCCGGGCCGTACATCAGCATTGCGCCGGGCAGGCCGCCTTCCTCGGCAGTGGCGGGCCCGACCAGTGCCAGGCCGAGTAGCACGACACCGGCCAGTCGGGACCGGCTCACCACGTGACCCCGATGCGCTGGGTGCCGCGGAAGGTCGTGCCGGTATGAAGCTCGCCGACTACCTGGACCACGTAGACACCGTTGGCCACGCGCCGGCCTTTCGAGTTACGGCCGTCCCAGTAGATGCGGTTGACGCCGGACAGGGCGCCCTCTTCGCCGGTGCGGAACTGCCAGCCGATCACCCGGTTGCCGAAGGTGTCGTAGATGCTGACAGTGATCGGGCTCGAGCGCTGCAGGTAGTAGTTGATTTCACAGCGGTCCTGGTTGAACCCGAACGGGTTCGGGAAGACGATAATCCCACCCTCGAGCAGCGAGGCGTCGGGCATCTGGACGAAGATACCCGCGTAGCCCGTGGTATCGGCGGTGACCCTGATGGTGTCGTGTTCGTCGCCGAAGGCCCGGGAGCAGAGAAAGCGCGCCGTCACCCGGCCGAGGGTGTCGGACAGCAGCGCCGAGTCGAGCATGTCGCCGTTGCCCGCGATGACCGAAAACCGGCAGGGAGCGGCGACCAGCGGCCGGCCGTTGGCGTCGCGCAGGGTCACGTGGACGAGTGTTGTCTCGCCGGCCCGGACCGTGTCAGGGGCCGTTATCTCCAGCATCGTGGCCCGGGAGCGGATGCTCAGCTGGGACCGGTACGATTCCTGGCCCGATGTCTTGAGCACTGCCCAGATGTTCTGGTTCGGTCCCGAGGTGTTGAACTGGGTCGAGAAGACGGCCCCGGGTGCAAACGGCAAGATTGACGGAGTGCTGGTGAAAGAGAAGTCGGAGCGCAGCAGGACCGAGTCAGCCGGTCCCGTGACCCGGTTCCAGCAGGCGTCGGTTCCGTAGACCTGGATGTCGAACGGCGTGCGCAATACCTGTTCAATGGCCTCGCCGCTCTTGCCAGGCGTCTGCCAGCCGAACCTGGCGGTATCGCCCGGGAGCGGGGTCTCACCGGGAAGCAGGAGGAGTATGTTCTCGTAGCTTCCCGGGATGACGGAGAAAGTCGAGGAGGTGTCGGCCTTTACCGGCGAGCCGGAGCCGGGTAGTGCCGCCAAACGGTGCGTTCCGGCCTGTCGGAAGCCCGCGGCGAAAGTGCCCGACCCGTTGGCGAGCGTGGCCGGTCCCGGCAGCCGGGCGAAGCTGTCGGTGGCAGCGAAGTAGACGCTGTCGGTCCTTCCCGCCACGATGTTGTTCCAGCCGTCGGTGACGTGAACGTCGAAGTCGAAGGTGTCGCCGGCGACCTGGGATTCCGGCGGGTCGGGGCGGAGGCCAGTGGGTGAACCCGGGGCGAGTCGCTCGCCCGGGAGGACAGCCAGGAACCGGGCCGGGGGACCGTTCAGGACAGCGAGATTGTCGCTGGTGTCCGAGATGTTGCCGACGTTGCAGATCAGCCGCAGCGACTCGGCCCGGCTGACCATCACGTTGCGCTGCAGCACGCCGTTCTGGAAGGTAACCAGGTTCGGGTAGACGTAGGACCAGAAGTCGTCAACCGTGGTCGAGAGCAGGGCGCTGCTGCTGTAAGGGTAGACGCCACCGCTCGAGTCCCGGGCGATGATGGTGACCTCGAACGAGTCGCCGGCGACCTGGGGACTTGGGACGGGACTGAACTCGAACGAGCTCAGTTGGGCAATGAGGAGCAGACCCAGTGCTACGCTCATCAACTGACCACAATTCTAGGGGCGGGCAGTCCCGGTGTCAAACGGAAACTTCATACAGGTCGGCTCAGTTTCATTCCTGCCGGAGGTGCACGGTCCGGATCGGGAATGGAATCTCGATGCCTTCGGCGCGGAATCGGGCGAAGATGAACTTGCGCAGCCGGTGCTGGACGTCGAACTGGTCGGTGTAGGACCGGACGTGAACTACCAGGGTGAAGTCGAGCGAGTAGCCGCCGAAGCCCGGCATGAACAGGACGTAGGGTGCCGGTTCGTCGAGCAGGTTGGGGACCACGCCAATCGCCTTGCGGGTTTCGTCCACCAGTACTGCCTCGACGTGCTCGGGGTCAGACGAGTAGCTGACCCCGACCGGGATGTCGAGCCGGTGGCGCTCTTCGCGGAGGTGGTAGTTGGTGACGATTGACTGGGCCAGCTTGTCGTTCGGGACGATGACGATATTGTTGCGGATGGTGCGGATCGTGGTGGCGCGCCAGGTTATGTCGGTGACGATTCCCTCGGGCCCGTTCTCGAGCCGGACATAGTCCCCGGGCCGGATGTGGCGCGACAGCGTGATGTAGATGCCGGCAAAGGTGTTGGCCAGCGTGTTCTGCAGGGCAAGCGCCACGGCGAGGCCGCCGATCCCGAGGGCGGTCAGCATCGGGGTGATCGAGATACCGAGCGAGTTCAGCAAGACCAGGGCGCCGATGACGATGATCGAGGCGCGCACCGTGGTCTGGGTCAGGCCGACGTAGGCGACCGCGCTGCCCCGGCTGGCGCCGGACTGGCGGATGAGATTCAGGGCGAGCTGGGCCAGCGCCAGGGTTACCGACCCGATGACCAGGACCAGCAGAACCTTGTCCGTCACCTTGGTGACTTCGGCCGGCAGCAGCGCGATGCGGGTGGCGGCGTAGATGCCCGCGCAGGCGCACCAGAGGACGAAGGGGCCGCGAACCGTTACGATGAAGGCGTCGTCCGCGCGGGTGCTCGTCCGGCGGGCCAGGCGCCTGAGGGCACCGAAGAGGAACCGGCGCAAGAGGTAGCCGATGCCGATTGACGCGGCGATGATGAGCATCGCCACTCCGTAAAGTATCACCCGTTCGGGGACAAACCGGATGCCGACCACGGCGTCAGTCTAACTGCTCGCCGTGGCCAGTCAATCGGCCGGTTGACGGTGAGCGGCCGCCGGCTATTCTGGCGCGTGGAACCCGACCTCGTGGGCCGGCGGGTGACGGGCCGCGGCATGCGTCACGCAGCGGTCACCGCGCTGGCTGCAATGGCGGCCGGTATCCTGGTACAACGCGTCGCCGGGCCTCCCTGGTGGTTGATGCTCCTGCCGGTAGCGGCCGGGGCGGCGCTGGCCCATGCCAGCCGCGGCTGGTCGTTGCTCGCGGCACTGGCCGGCGCGGCCGGCCTGCTCGCGCTGGCGCGCGAGGCCCCGCCTGTGCCCGAGGATTTCTACCGGCAGGAGCGTTTCCGTGGATGCGTGGTCGAAGAGCTGCCTGGTGAGTCGCGCCGCGCCGTCGTCGAATTGGACAGTCCCCTACGCGGGCGCTGCCTGGTGTGGCTGGACCAGGGAGTCGTCCTGCGCGCCGGCGAGCGGATCGAAGTCTGCGCGCCGATCGCGCGGTTCAGCTACCCGCGCAATCCCGGCGTGTTCGACCGCAACGATTACTACCGACGCCGGGGGTTCGTTGGCCAGACGCGGGCGAGCCGGTTCACCGTGCGCCGGCTCGCCCGGCAGCCGGGGTGGAGGATGCCGGGTGTGTGGCTTGCCGGCGCGCGTCGTTGGGTGAGGCGGGTGTTCCAGGGGGTGCTGGGAGGTGAGCGGGCGGCGGTGATGGCGGCGTTGCTGCTCGGCGAGCGCGGCGGCCTCGAGGAATCGACCAGCCGGTTATTCACCGACGCCGGCGTCCTGCACGTGCTGGCGGTGTCGGGCCTGCACGTGGGAATCGTCGCCGGCCTGTTCTGG
>JAFGQF010000280.1 GCA_016935775.1 Caldifarciminota bacterium | reverse complement strand
CGTACCATGTGTCGTCCCTCGTGTCGTAGAACTCGACCTCGTCGAAGATGGTGACGCCGAGGTTGTCGGTCCCGCCGATGGCGCCGACCCAGTCACTGCCCGATGACCAGGCCGCCTCGCAGCGCGGGGTCGGCATCGACGCGTACTCCTGCCAGAGTCCGGTCCCGGGGTCAAAGGCGTCGAGCCGGCCGAGGGTCGCGGTCGAAGTGCGGCCGCCGATGGCCCAGATTTTCCCGTTGGCAGTGCGGCCGCCGTGGCTGGCGCGCGGTGTGGGCAGGGGTTCGATGGGTGACCACGCGCCGGCCAGGGTGTCGAAGACCTCGGCCGAGTCGAGCAGCACGCCGCCGTTTCCCCAGCCGCCGAAGACGTAGACCCTGCCGTCGAGCGCGGCGGCGCCGAACCGGTGACGGGCGACGAGCATCGGGACGCCGGCGGTCCAGGTATCTGCCTGCGGGTCGTAGATGAAGACGGTGCTGGTCTTCCGGCCGCCGGCTTCGGAGCCGCCGAGGTACCACACTCTCCCGGCGAGCTCGACCGCGCAGCCGGAGTAGCGCGGCGCGGGGAGCGGCGCGACGGTTTCCCAGCCCCAGGCAGATATGACCGCGGCCAGCAGTCCGGGCAGGACGACCAGTCTTCTCATCGGCACCTCCGGTTCGTCTTGAGAATAGCTCCGCTCCTGCGGGCGTGCAAGCGTGGCCGGTTTGAGTCGGCCGGGGTTTCGGGCCCGCCGCATGGCGGCAGCAGGCCGTTGCCCCGCAGTCGAGTCTCGACGGTCCGTTCTGCGGGCCCACAGCTTCGGGACGATGGGGTGCTGTCCGTTCGGCAGGTGAGAGAGCTGGCTGTTCCGGCACGGGGCCGAACCACGACGTGGCCGACCGGCTGACCGGGATTGAGGGCCGCCGGGTTTCAGGGTGATTCGGCTTCGGGCCCTGTTGGCAGGTTGGGACGAGTATTGGCTCGGAACTCGAGCGCACCCTGGAATGCCACCTGAACAGGCAGTTGAGGCTTCGGCAGGCACGTCGCTTCGAAGTCCGGGTCATCCTCGGGCCGGCAAGGGGGGTCACCCCCGGGGTCGCTTCGATGCTGTTTTCCGGGCCGAGAGTCCGGCCGGACTTGACAACTGGTCTTTCCGGGTTATCTTGGGCCGTTACAGGCCAATGACTGCAATACCAGGCGGGGATCGATGAGCCCGGCGGAAGCCCGGTCGCGCGCCGGGTGGCCGTCGGACGGCGACGACCACGAGCGCTATCGGCTGGTGGCCGAGCTGACTTCCGATTTTGTCTACTCGTACGATATCGACGAGCAGGGGACTGCCCAGCCGGGCTGGATTGCCGGCGCGTTCGCGCCGATAACCGGCTACACGCCCGACGGGATGCGGCTGGCGGGCGGTTGGGAGAAGCTGGTCCATCCCGAGGACATCGAGACCGTTGGCCACCAGGCTGCCGAACTCAGGGCCGGTCGGGCTGCGACCGTTGAGTACCGGATTCGCGACCGGTCGGGCAACGAGCACTGGGTGCGCGACTTCGCCGCGCCGGCGACCGACAAGGGCCGGGTGGTCAGGATTGTCGGCGCGGTCAAGGACATCACCGAGCAGAAGCGGGCCGACGAAGCATACCGGCAACTGGTCGAGAACTCCTTGCAGGGGCTGCTCGTGCTCGCGTCGGATCGCATCCTGTTCGCCAACGAGGCGGCGGCCGAGGTGACCGGCTGGCCCCGCGACGAGCTGGTCGGGATGCCCATCGACCGCTGGTTCGGGTTGCTTCATCCCGAAGACCGGGAAGCGGTCGTCGGGCGTTTCCGGGCGCGGCTGACCGGCAAAAGCGCACCTAATCGGTACGAGGTCCGCTTTGTCGACCGGGCCGGTCAGAGCCGCTGGATGGAGGTGTTTGCCGTCGCCAGCGAGTACCTGGGAGAGCCGGCGGTCCAGGTCGCGCTGGTGGACCTGACCGAGCGGCGCCGGGCCGAGGAGCAGCTCCGGGCACTGATGCAGAGCGTGCCCGGCGCGGTCATCTACCAGACCGGTGGCGGCGTGGAGTTCATCTCCGAGAATGTCGAGGCCGTGCTCGGCTACCCGGCCGCCGACCTGACCGGAAACCGGAGCGTCTTCCCGGCGTTGATTCACCCGGACGAACGGGCCGGCGTGGACGAGGACTACCGGGCCTGGGCAGGGGGCGGCTACGAGGGCGTCCACGTCAAGGAGTTCCGCGTTCGGCATCGCGACGGCCACTGGGTCTGGCTGCGCGACCAGACGCGGCTGGCGTTTCGGACCGCGGACGGCCGGCATTCGGCCATCGGCGTGCTGGTTGACATCACCGCCGAGAAGCAGGCCGAGCAGGCACTCCGGGCCGAGCGCGACCGGGCGCAGAAGTACCTTGACGTGGTCAATGTGATATTCGTTGCCCTTGACCGGGATGGGCGGGTCACGATGCTCAATCGGCGCGGGGCCGAGGTGCTGGGCTGGAGCGAGCAGGAGCTCGCGGGCCGGGATTGGTTCGAGACCTGCCTGCCGGAACGGGTGCGGGACGAGGTTCGCGGCGCGTTCGGCGAGTTGATGGCGGGGAGAATCGAGCCGGTCGAGTTCTACGAGAACCCGGTGCTGACGCGGCAGGGCGAGGAGCGGATCATCG
>JAFGQF010000008.1 GCA_016935775.1 Caldifarciminota bacterium | reverse complement strand
GGCAACGCCCGCGACATCTGGAAGACCGTCGAGGGCGAGGACGTCCAGGCTCACCTGAAGGAACTGGCCGGCCAGTTGCGCAGTCACCCGCGGGTCAAGGTCTACACCGGCGCGACCATCGACCGGATCGACGGGTTTGTCGGCAACTACCGCGCGATCTTCCACGTCAGGGGCGCGGACAAGCCGGTGGAGTTCGACCACGGCGCGGTCATCGTCGCGACCGGCGCCGAGTACCGGACCCCGGTCGAGTACCGTTATGGCGAGAGCGAGGCGATCATCACCCAGCGTGAGCTTGAGGAGCGAATCGCGAAGCACATGAGCCTCGGCGACGGCTCGGTCGTGATGATCCAGTGCGTTGGCTCGCGCGAGCCGGAGCGCCCGTGGTGTTCGCGTATCTGCTGCGCCGAGGCCGTCAAGAACGCCATCGCTCTTAAGGAGGCTGACCCGGACCGCCCGGTCTACGTGCTGTACCGGGAAATCCGGACCTACGGGATGAGGGAGGAGTACTACCGCCGGGCGCGCGAGCTGGGCGTGGTGTTCATCCGCTTCGACGTCGCGGATAAACCGCGGGTCGAGATTGAGAATGGAAATCCGGTGGTGACGGTGCGCGACCCGGTGCTGGACCGCGAGCTGCGGCTCCGGCCCGGGCTACTGGTGCTGTCCTCGGGGCTGGTGCCGCGCAATGGCTCGGGCGAGCTGGCCAAGATGCTGAAGGTGCCGCTGAACGCCGACGGTTTCTTCCTCGAGGCGCACATGAAGCTCCGGCCGGTGGACTTCGCCACCGAGGGTGTGTTCATGGCCGGGCTCTGCCATTTCCCCAAGTTCATCGATGAGTCGGTGGCCCAGGCGCGGGCCGCGGCGGGCCGGGCGGCAACGGTGCTGGCAAGGGACCAGCTCGAGGCCGAGGCGACGGTCGCGCGGGTGAATCCCGAGCGCTGCACCGCTTGCCGGATGTGCGAGACGCTCTGTGCCTACCGGGCCATCGAGGTTAAGGTCATCAACGAGACATTCGGCACCGAGGCGGCGGTGGTCAACGAGGCGCTGTGCAAGGGCTGCGGCGCGTGCGCGGCCAACTGCCGGTGCAGCGCCATCGATATATTCGGATTCACCAACGAGAACATCGCCCGGGAAATCGCGGCGCTGCTCGACGAGCCGCCGCGGCGGGTCCCGGCGGACCGGTAAGGAGGCATCCGTGGCCGACAAGCTGAAATTCGGGTTCTACTGGGCGGCATCGTGCGGCGGCTGCGAGATCGCGGTGCTCGACACCAACGAGAAGATCCTAGACATCGTCGAGCGTGCCGACATCCTGCTCTGGCCGGTGGCGATGGACACCAAGAAGACCGACGTCGAGGCGATGCCCGACGGGCATATGGACGTCGTGTTCTTCAACGGCTCGGTTCGCAACTCCGAGCAGGAGGAGTGGGCGCATCTGCTCAGGAGGAAGGCAAAGACGCTCATCGCATTCGGGTCATGCGCTCACCATGGCTGCATCCCGGGGCTGGCCAACCTGAACTCCCGGGCCGAGGTCTTCCAGACAGCCTACCACGACGAGCCCTCGCTCGACGAGTCGGCCGGCACCGAGCCGAAGACCATGAGCCGGGTCCCGGAGGGCGAGCTCTTCCTGCCCAAGTTCTACGACGGGGTCTACCCGCTTGACCGGGTGGTGGACGTGGACTACTACATCCCCGGCTGCCCGCCGCCGGTGCCCATCATCCTGGCCGCGGTGACGGCGATATTCGAGGGCAAGTTGCCGTCCAGGGGCACGGTGCTCGCGCCGACCAAGTCGCTGTGCGATGAGTGCCCGCGCAATACCCAGGCGGCGAAGAAGATGCCGGACATCAAGCGGACCTGGGAGGTCAAGGCCGACCCGGGCAAGTGCTTCCTCGAGCAGGGAATCATCTGCATGGGACCGGCCACGAGGGCCGGGTGCGAAACCCGCTGCATCAACGGCAACCAGCCCTGTACCGGCTGCATGGGACCGACGCCCGAAGTGACCGACCAGGGCGCGAAGATGATATCGGCGCTCAGTTCGATCCTGAAGGTGGACGAGGAGAAGGAGCTGACCGACGAGGAGACGAAGGTGCTGCTGGGCAAGGTCAAGGACCCGGTCGGTACCTTCTACATGTACGGGCTGGCGAGCGCGGTCATCAACCGGAGGAGGAAGCAGTGAGCGGCCGGATAACCATCGACCCCATCACCCGGCTCGAAGGCCACGGTAAGATCGAGATATTCCTCGACGAGAAGGGCAACGTCGACAACGCCTACCTGCAGGTGCCTGAGCTGCGCGGGTTCGAGCGGTTTTGCGTCGGGCGCAAGGCCGAGGACATGCCCCAGCTTACCAGCCGGATCTGCGGGGTCTGTCCGGTGGCCCACCACTACGCCTCGACCAAGGCGCTGGACATGGCGTTCGGCGTTCCGCCGACCCCGACCGCGCGCAAGCTGCGCGACCTGCTCTACGCCGGCTACGTCATCTACGACCACATCCTGCATTTCTACTTCCTGGGCGGGCCGGACTTCGTGGTCGGGCCGGACGCGCCCAAAGAGAAGCGCAACATCCTCGGCGTCATCGAGAAGGTCGGGCTCGACGTTGCGAAGGACGTCATCAAGCACCGGGCATACGGCCAGAAGATAACCGAGATACTCGGCGGCAAGCCGACCCACCCGGTGTCGGGCATCCCGGGCGGCCAAACCAAGGCGCTGGACGAGGAGGGCCGGGCGGCCATCGAGGAGATGGCCCGGTCGTGCGTCGGTTTCGCCGAGTTCTCGCTCAAGCTCTTCGCCGACGTCGTGCTGGCCAACAAGCATTACATGAAGCTCGTCACCGACCCGAAGCTGGGCCTTCGGACCTATAACATGGGCTTGGTGGACGAAAACAACCACGTCAGCTTCTACGACGGCCGCATCCGGGTGACCGCGCCCGATGGGAGCGAGTTCCTCAAGTTCGAGGCGAAGGACTACCTCGAGCACATCCGCGAGCACGTCCTCGAGTGGAACTACGTCAAGGTACCGTTTCTCAAGGCGGTCGGATACAAGGGCCTCACCGATGGCGCCGACTCGGGTATCTACCGGGTCGGACCGCTGGGCCGGCTCAACGCCGCCGCCGGGATGGCGACGCCCAAGGCGAACGAGCACTACAAGAAAATGTACGACACGTTCGGGGCGAAGCCGGTGAACTCTACCCTGGCGTTCCACTGGGCGCGGCTCATCGAGCTGCTCTACGTGTCCGAGCTGGCGCTCGAACTGGCGACCGACAAGACCATCACCTCG
>JAFGQF010000001.1 GCA_016935775.1 Caldifarciminota bacterium | reverse complement strand
TGAACCACCCGGCGGTCGGTCTCTGACCGCTGGCGCCGCACCAGGCCGCGCGCCACCAGCCGGTCAATCAGGCCGGTGGCGTTGGCCTTGGACAGGCCGAGGAAGTTGGCCAGTTCGGTCATTCTCATCTCGCGCGCCCGAAGGAGCGTCTGCAACACCATCACTTGGGAGAACGAGAAGGTCTGTTCGAGGGTCTCGGCCGAACTCAGGAGCCCGAGTCCCCGGACCAGCAGCGGGCCAAGCCACTCCAGCTTGTCGATGTAGAACTCTATCCGGCGGCTCACTGCCGATTATCGCTCCCGGGGAGGTCCTGTCAAGCGTAGCCGATGTCGCGGACTGCTGATGCCCGCGCCGTCTTGACCACCCGGACCCTCCGACTATAATCCGCGGATGTCGCGCAAGCGTATCCTCACCGGCGACCGGCCGACCGGGCCGCTCCATCTCGGGCACTATGTCGGCTCGGTTGCCAACCGCGCCCGGCTCCAGGACGAGTTCGAGACGTTCGTCATCATCGCCGACGCCCAGGCCCTGACGACAAACTTCGACCGTCCCGAGCGCCTGGCCGAGGACGTGCTCAACGTGGCGATGGACAACCTGGCCTGCGGCGTCGACCCGCAGAAGTCGGTGCTGTTCGTCCAGTCGCTGGTGCCCGCGATCGCCGAGCTGACCGTCTTCTATGCCAACCTCGTCACCGTGAACCAGCTGTTCCATAACCCGACCATCAAGACCGAGGCTGCCCAGCACAACTTCGAGGAGTCAATGCCGTTCGGCTTCCTCGGCTACCCGGTCAGCCAGGCCGCCGACATAACTTTCTGCCGGGCCAATCTCGTCCCGGTGGGCGAGGATCAGCTTCCCCACATCGAGATGACCAGGAAGATCGTCCGCAAGTTCAATTCGCTCTATGCCCCGGTGCTGGTCGAACCCGAAGCCAGAGTGAGCGAGGTATCGCGCCTGCCGGGCCTGGACGGCGGCGCCAAGATGTCGAAGTCGCTCGGCAACGCCATCTACCTTTCCGACCCGCCCGATGTCGTCAAGCAGAAGGTCGCCCGGGCGGTCACCGACCCGGCCCGGATCCACCCGACCGACAAGGGACATCCCGAAATCTGCACGGTCTTCGCCTGGCACCGGGCCTTCAACCGCGCCGAGTCGGACGACATCGGCGAGCGCTGCCGCGCCGGCACGATCGGCTGCGTGCCCTGCAAGGCCAGGCTGGTCGCCGTGCTCAACGAATTCCTCGAGCCGATCCGCGCCCGGCGGGCCGGCTACGAACAGGACCCGGACCTGGTCCGCGACATTCTCAGCACCGGCACGGCACGGGCCCGGCACGAAGGCGACCGCACGATGGCCCTGGTCCGCGCGGCGATGAAGATCGACTACTTCCCGCCCCCGGCCCCGGCAGCAACGGCCGGGAATTGACTCTCCAACGACGCCCCTCGAAGGTTCGCGCCCGTCGTTACGGGCTGCTGGTGGCCGCCGGCCGCGGCCGCCGGTTCGGCCGGGCCAAGCAGCACCAGTTGCTGGCCGGGAGGCCGCTCTGGCTGCACCCGGCGCGGGTCCTGGACCGCCACCCGTCAATCGACGGACTGGTGATTGTCACGAACCGTCCCCGGCTCGCCCGGGTCCACAAGCTCTGCCGCACGGAACGACTCGGCAAGGTCATTGCCATTGTGCCGGGCGGAACCTGCCGCACCGACTCGGTCCGCGCCGGGCTCGCCGCCCTGCCCGACACCGGCCTCGTCGCCGTCCACGATGCCGCCCGCCCGCTGCTCGACCCGGCGCTGCTCGACCCGGGATTCCGCCTTGCGCTCCGGTACGGCGCCGCGACCTGCGGACTGCCGGTGACCGACACCCTCAAGTCGGTCGAGTCGGGACTGGTAACCGGCACGCTGGACCGGGCCGGCCTGTTCGCAATCCAAACCCCGCAGTTCTTCACCCTGGAACTGCTGCACCGGGCCCACGCGCTGGCCGCGCGCCGCAGCCTCACCGCGACCGACGACTGCGCCCTGGTGGAATCGCTGGGCATCAAGCCGGCAGTCCTGCCCGGTTCGCCCCTCGGCACCAAGATCACGACGCCCGCCGACCTCGAGCTGGTCCGGAAACTGATGTGAGACCCCGGCGCGTGGCGGTGTTCGGCTCGACCGGGTCGGTCGGCCGCGCGGTGCTGGACGTTATCGGCCGGATACCGGGCCGGTTCGAAGTAACAGCCCTCGCCGCCCGCTCGTCCACCCGGCTGCTCGCAGCCCAGGCCCGCCGGTTCCGGGTCCCGCTGGTCGCGACGACCGACATGGCCGCCTGCCGCCGCCTCCGGTCGGCCCTGGAACCGGGACATGAAGTGCTCTGGGGCATCGACCCGCTGCTCGACATCGCCGGGTCACCCCGGACCGACATCCTGGTTATGGCGATGTCGGGGACGATGGGAATCCTGCCCACCCTTGCCGCGCTCGAGCGCGGCACGCAGGTCTGCCTCGCCACCAAGGAACTGCTGGTCGCGTTCGGCGACCACCTGACCCGAACGGCCCGACGCTCCGGCGCCCGGCTGCTGCCGGTCGATTCCGAACTGTGCGCGATTCACCAGTGCATCCGCGCCGGCCGAGCCACCGAGGTGAACCGAGTCTACCTCACCGCCTCGGGTGGTCCTTTCTGGAGAAGCGGTCTCCCGCGCCGCGCCCGGCTCGACGATGTGCTCCGCCACCCGACGTGGAAGATGGGCCGCAAGATAACCGTTGACTCGGCGACGATGATGAACAAGGGGCTCGAGGTCATCGAAACCTGCCGGCTGTTCGGCCTCGCCCCGGGCCGGGTCGAGGCGGTCATTCACCCCGGCTCGCTGGTCCACGCCCTGGTCGAGTTCCGCGACGGCTCGCTTGTTGCCCAGCTCTCCCGGCCCGACATGCGCCTGCCCATCCAGTACTGCCTGGCGTTCCCGGACCGGGTGGAATCACCGGTCGGCGGGCTCGACCTCGTCCAGGCCGGTCGGCTCGAATTCCACCGGCTGGTGCCCGGACGCTTCCCCTGCTACGACCTTGCCCGCCGGGCACTCGAACAGGGTCCGGCCTGGACCTGCGCGCTCAACGCCGCCAACCAGGTCGCGGTCGAGGCCTTCCTTGCCGGCAGGATTGCCTTTGCCGGCATCCCGGCTACAATTGACGCCACCTTGAAATCGCTGGCCGGCAGTCCCGCGCGTCTCCCCTCGCGTCCCGGGGTTCGCCGGCTACTCGAAATCGAGGCGCGCGCTACCGCGCTCGCGCTCGGTCTTGCAGCCACGCCCCCCCGGGGTGGAAACCGATGATTACCTCGATCCTGCTCGTCGCGCTCGTGATCGGCCTGCTCATCACGATCCACGAGTTCGGCCACCTCATCGTCGCCAAGCTCACCCGGATACCGGTCGAAGTGTTCTCGATCGGCTTCGGCCCGCCGCTGCTGCGCCGCACCTGGGGCGGTACCGAGTACCGATTGGCCGCCGTCCCGCTCGGCGGGTACATCAAGATGGCGGGAGAGGAAGAGCCCGCTGCAGGCCGCGAGGAGGCCCCCCGCGAGCAACCCGCCGTGCCGGGGTTCAACGAGAAGCCTCTCTGGGTCAAGGCCGCGGTCATCGCCGCCGGCCCGGTGTCGAACCTCGTCCTGGGCTTCCTGCTGTTCGTCTTCGTGCTGGCGGTCTTCGGCCAGGACTACACGCCGGCGACAATCTGGGCCCCGGCCGGCTCGGTGGCCGAACAAGCCGGTTTCCAGACCGGGGACCGCGTGCAATCCATCAATGGCGAGCCGGTCCGTGACTTCGTGGAACTCGACTCGAGACTGGCCGAGCATGCCGGCACGACGGCAACCTTGGTCGTCCTGCGAGACGGCCAAACCATCGAACTCGACTACCCGGTACCGACGGCCTACGGCGACCCCGGGCTTCCACCGGTGGTCGGCGAAGTTCTACCCGGAAGCCCGGCCGGGACGGCGGGCCTCGTGCCGGGCGACACCCTGCTGGCGGTCGACAGCCAACCCGTGACAACTTGGGAGGAATTCCAGCAACTCGTCACCGGTGGCGAGCCCGGACCAAAGCTCATCCGCTGGAGCCATCAGGGCGCGGCCACCGAGGCCACGGTGGAGGCCCGGCGTGACAGCGCGCTGGACGGAGCGCCGCCCCGGATCGGCATCCGGGTCGATGACTCATGGCTGCTCCAGCAGTACACCACCTCACGGGTGGGTACGGTCCGGCGCCGCAGTCCGGCCGCTGCGGCCGGACTCAGGACAGGCGATTCGCTGGTCACGGTCGCGGGCAAGGAGATTCTTCGCTGGCAGGACTACCTCGAGGCCGACGCCGGGCTCGGCACCGACCCGGTGGAGATAACCTGGTATCGAAACAACGAGCTGATGTCGGCCGAGGTCACGCCCCGGGCCAAACCCGACCAGTTCTCGCGCGAGCGGATCGGGATGCTGCAGGCCCGGCAGACCCGCCGGCCCGGACCGGTAGCGGTCATTACCAGGTCGGCCGAACGAACCTGGTCGGTGATGTTCGCGGTCTTCTGGATTGTGGCCCGGGCGGTCAGCGGCGACCGCGAGGCCCGCGAGGGCATCGGCGGCCCGGTGACCGTTGCCCAGGTCACCTACGGCGCGGCCGACTGGGGAGCGCAGCTCTTTCTCAGCCTCTGGGCCCTGCTGTCCGTCAACCTGTTCGTCGTCAACATGCTGCCGATACCGGTGATGGACGGTGGCCGCATCCTGCTCTTCGTCATCGAGAGCGCCCGGCGACGGCGGCTGTCCAGCCGCGAGTTGAGCATCGCGATGAACATCGGCTGGGCCCTGGTCGGACTGATCCTGCTGCTCGTCCTGTTCAACGACATCGTCCGCCTGATACGGAATTGAGGTTCCTGGCCGTCGCGCCGGCCGAGGATGACCGGCGCTTCGTCAAGGGCTACCCCCCGCGCGGTGCCTGGCTCTTCCTCGAACCGGACCTGGACATCAGCCGCCTCGCGACCATCGTCGAAGGCACGGACCGTCTTGACTACATTGACCTGCGCGTCGAGGAACTGGCCTGGGAAGGAGAAGTCGACCTGTGCCTGGTCCGCATTGACCTTGACCAGGAAGAAGCCGGCCACGAACTGCTCAGCAGGTTCAGGACCAGGAACATCAGGACGCTCGCATTCGGCCCGCTGCCGACCCGCTGGGGTGACCGACCGCCTGCCTGGCTGGGCAGCTACGTGGTTGGTGACATCGCGAACGCCTGGCCGCAAGTGCGGGCCGACATCGAGAGCGGCAAACTGGCCGGGTCGTACACCGCCGCCCCCGAACCGCGCTACATCCCCGCACGCCGGCCGTTCGGCCGCTGGCCGGAGATGAACTGCCGCCAGCAGGTAATCAGCTTCGTCGTCGGCTGCTCCTGCCCCAAACCGGTCCAGGACCTCTGCCCGGCCCGCGGCTACTACGGCGAGCGTCTGCACGTCCGCTCGCGCGAGGAGGTCATCGGCGAGGTAATGGACCTGCCCCACAAGCATGTCCGGTTGCTCGACGAAGACGTCGCCCGGTTCCCGGAGTACTACCTCGACCTGTTCCGCGAGCTCTGGAACTACCGCCGTCACTGGACGGTCAGCGCCGGCGCCGGGCTGTTCAACCTCCCCCGGCTCATCCGGCTGCTCGCCAAGGCCGGCACCCGGCTGGTGATGTTCAACGACAGCTTCCTCGGACCGCACATCGCCCGGGCCACCACCGACCCGGCGACGGTCCGCGCCCTCTACCGCCGCGTCAAACTCATCCAGTCCCGCAAGATGCTGATCGGCGCCCGTCTCAGCATCAACCTCGACCCGGGCCACGAACTCGACTGGACCGCGGTCGCCACCGTCCTGCGCCGCATCGACCTCGACCTGCTCGAACTGCTGGCGTGGCGCTCGGGTGACGACGGACGGCCGGTGCCGATACCCACCCGCTACGAGCCGATGCTCACCCCGGGCAACCCGGCCTGGGTGCGAGGCCGGTTCTACGCGCTTGACGTCATTCTCGACCGGTTGGCGCGCCGGCCGCGCCGCACGGGCTTCTACACGACCGCCCGCTACCTGCTGCCCTACAGCCTCGCCTACCGGCAGAACTATCTGGAAGGAATCGCCCGGCCCTGAGAGGGTCAGGCGGCAGGCTCGACCCGAACGACCCCGGGAACCGCCTCTTTCAAAGTCTGCTCGACCGCAACCGCCATCGTCATGGCGGAAAACGGGCAACCGGAACACGCACCGGTGAGCCGGACCTTCACGACACCGTCGTCGGTGACCTCGACCAGTTCGATATCTCCGCCGTCGGCCTGCAGCCGCGGACGAACGTCCTTGTCCAGCACCTCGGAAACCCGCGCCCTGATCTGTTCAATCGCCATTCCCGTTCTCCTTGTCTTCCGCAGCTTCTGACTCGTCAGGCTCGTCGGCAGCATCGGCCTTCGCCGCCACCAGCCAATCGGCAATCTCGGGTTCCGAGGCCGGCTCGACGACAAGCTCCCGCCCCCCGCAGTTCACCGGCACCGGCCGTCCCGGCGCGCCGTCGCTGTAGCGGGCGACCAACCGGGCCACTGCCGCAACGTCGGCATCGTCCGATGCGCGCGCCCGCAGCAGGGCGACCGGGCCCATCACGTCAACCGGCCGACAGACAGTGTCGCCCTCGCGCGCCAGCGCCTCGATTGCCTCGTTCTCGCGTCGGTTCCGGCCAACAACTGCCCGCGCCCCGCCGGGCAGTCGAAACAACCGTCCCGGCCGGAGCAGATCCAGGCTGTCCGGCTCGAAATCGTCGTGTTCGATCGCATCCCGCACCCGCGCAGCGAAGTTCCGGTCAGCAAGCATGCAACCGCCGGTCGGTGGCGCGTGCTCGATTATGCCGAACTCGTGGGCCAGCCTGATCTGGCGGCGCCGGCCCCGGCCCTTCAGGTCGAGCAGTCGCTCGCGCCGTACCAGGCCGGTAAGCTCGGGGATAGTCGGATCCAGCAGCTTGGCCGACAGCGGCCTGAGCAGCCGTCCTTCAATGCCGGCCGCCTTCTCGATCAGGCGCAGCGAACGCTTGTTCTGGCACCGGGCCCGCTGCCCCACCACCTCGCCCGTGAAGATGAAATCGGCGTCGATCTGGCGCGCCAGCTCGCGCGCCTTGGCGAGCATGTACAGGATGCAATCAACGCAGGGCGCCATGCCCCGAGCATAGCCGTACTTCGGCGCCTTCACCATCGCCAGGTAGTCGCTGCCGACCTCGACCGATATCAGGCTGGCGCCGGCCAGCTCGGCAAGCCGCTTCAGCCTCGCCTCGCCCGCGGGCCGGCCGGGAGAAACAAACGGCACCTGGAAATGCAGCGCCACGGCGTCCGCGCCCTGCTCGGTCACCAGTTTCGCGGCGAGAATCGAGTCCAGCCCGCCGGAGAACAGGCCGACCGCCCGCGACTTGCGGCTCGCTATCATCGTGACCGCTCCTGCCGACCGGGCGACGACGCACGGGGCTGCTTGTGTGGCGGAGTGGACTGCTCGAAGACCCTCAACACGACTGCCCCAAGTCTACCCAACGGGGCCAAGCGTGTCAACGAGACCGGGTGCGAGACCCGGTCAGCGAGCTACCACCGCCTTCTCCACCAGCCGCTCACAACCCGCGGACAGGCGCAGGAAGTAGACGCCGTTGGGCAGCTCGCGCGCTCCCACCCGGCCGATGTCCCAGCTCAGCCGGTAACTGCCGGCCGCCTGCCGCTGTTCCAGGAGCGTGCCGACGCTCCGCCCCGCGTGGTCGAACACCTCGAGCCGGACGTCGCATTCCCGCGGCAGGCCATAACGCAGCGCGGCCCGCCCTCGCACCGGGTTCGGCGAGCACGGCCCGAGCCAGGCCCGCTCGACCTGTTCCAGCCCCGGTCCCGGCTCCTCGATGCCGATGACGGAAAGCGGCCGGTTCCAGAACCCGAGCACCGCGCGAAACCCGGCGCTCTGAAGCCAACCCGAGGCCACGGCCTGGCCCGCGCTCAATCCGCAGGCGTACCCGGCCGAGGACAACCTGCGGCCGCCGCCGTCAATCACTTTCGCCTCGAGAACGTATCCCTGCCCGGCGGCCAGGGCCAACACCAGCGCAACCCCGAATGCGATTCGCATCACTCATCCCCTGCCGGCGGAGCGAAACGCCCGGGCTCCTGCCCGCGCCGCCGGGCAACCGCCCGCCAGTCGAACGTCGCCCGGCTGCCCGGGGCACCCGCGACGTCAAACCCGGTCGCCCGCTTGCTGACCACCACGCTCACCGGCG
>JAFGQF010000279.1 GCA_016935775.1 Caldifarciminota bacterium | reverse complement strand
CCGGCCGAGGATGACGCTGGTGTTGTCGCCGGCCACGAGCGTCTGGCCCAGCCGCAGGTCGAGCTTGTAGACGATTCCCGCGACCGGCGCGCGCAGGGTCAGCAGCCCGAGCTGGGCCCGGGCCAGCTCCGCATCCTGCCGGGCCGCGGCCAGGCTGAGCGAGTCGAACTCGGCCTTGAGCTTAAACTGGCGGAACTCGTAGTCCGATATCCCCCGCTTCTCGGCCAGCACGCGGTTGCGCTCGCGCGTGTCCCGGCTCAGCTCGAACGCCGCCCGGGCCGCCAGAACCCGGGCCTCGGCCGCGCGCGCGGCCGCCGCCTCGACCGACTGCTCGAGCACGACCAGCGCGTCTCCCGGCCTCACGCTGTCGCCCTGCTCCGCCACGATGCCGACGACCTCGCGGGACAGCGGCGGGGAAACGAACACCTCGCCGCCCAGCGGCTCCAGCCGCCCGTACACCCGGGCTGGCACCGAGTCCGTCGTCACCGGCTCGGCCGACTGCGGCCTGAGTGCCGACCGGCTGAGCGCGAACACAATGAACACCACCGCGACCGCGACGACCACCCAGATGACTGTCTTTCTGGTCCTGCTCATGTCAGTAGCTCATCCTTCAATCTTCATCCTTCAGCCTTGTCCTTGGTATCGCTCGCGATCCGGCCGTCCTCGATCTTCACCAGCCGGTCGGCGTAGGGAAACACCCGCGGGTCGTGGGTCACCAGCACCACCCCGCGCTTCGGGTCGCGTGCCAGCCGCTTCAGGGTATCGAGCACCACCCGGCTCGAATCCACGTCCAGCGCCGATGTCGGCTCGTCGCAGAGCAGCACCGCCGGTTCGCCGAGCAGCGCCCGCGCGATTGCAACCCGCTGCTGCTGTCCGCCCGAGAGCTGGGTCGGCATCGCCCGGGCGTAGTCGGCGATGCCCAGCTCATCGAACAGTTCGAGTGCCCGCTCGCGCAGCCCGGGCGCGACCCGGTCGGACTGGATGCTCCGCCCGGCGAGCGCGTTGTCTAGTGCCGACAGCGCCGGCACCAGCCCGGCCGACTGGAACACGAACCCGAACCGCTTGAGCCGGACCGTGGCCAGCGCGTCCTCGGACAGCCCGGTCACCTCCTCGCCCGCCACCCACACCCGGCCCGCGCTCGGCGCGAGCACCAGTCCCATTATCGTCAGCAGCGTCGTCTTGCCCGAGCCCGAAGGCCCGGCCAGCACGGTCAGCTCGCCGGGCCAGAACTCGAGGTCGGTCGGCTGCAGCACCCGGCGCCGGCGCACGCCGTCCCAGAAGTCCCGGGCCACGCCTTCGAGCCTGATGACCGGTTCCATCGTCTACCGGAACGCCGACGCCGGCTCGATCCTCACCGCCCGCCTTATCGCCAGCGCCGACCCGACCACGCACAGCCCGAGCGTCAACAGCGCGTGGACCGGCGGTATCCACAGCGGCATGAAGCTCGGCAGCCGCGAGCCGCTGGTCCCGAACAGAAACCCGGCCAGCAGGAAGAACCCGAGAAGGATGCCGATGAACCCGATGAACAGCGCCTGGTACAGCACGATCACCCGGATGTCGCGCCGGCGCGCGCCCAGCGCCCGGAACACCGCGAAATCCCGCTGCCGGTTGAGCACGGTCGCGTACATCGTCAGGATGATTATCACCACCCCGACCACCACGCCGATCAGCGTCGAGAACCCGAAGCTCGAACCGATGCCGGTCTGGGTCACATAGAACAGCCGGGTGTTGGCCGACAGCTCGGGCGTGGGTGTCGCCGCGGCCCGGGGCAGCAGCGACCGGATGCGCGCAAGCGCCGCCGCCGGGTTCGCGCCTGGCCGCAGCTTCACGAGGATGCTGCTGCACCGGTCGTCGGGCACGCCGCCGACCTCGCGCGCCTTCTTCTCGTTGGTGAACACCAGGGTGCCGGAAAAACCGCGCGCGCCCCGGGTGAACGCCGCCACCCGGCAGCGCTGGCCGTTGATCTCCAGCACGTCGCCGATTTCCGGGTCGCCCAGCTCCCGCCGATCGAGCCAGTCAACGGTGACGGCGTCGTGGTCCAGGAGCACCGAGTTGTCGCCGACCTCGTAATCCCAGGGTCCGCCCGCCATCCGCGGCGGCCGCACCCCCACGACCCGTACCGGCTGGAACTGGGCGTCCTTGCGCTTCAGGAACCCGGCGCCGGACACCACCGGCTCGGCCCAGGCGATGTCATCGAGCCCGATCAGCCGGTCGACGTACCGGGTCGGCAGGTCGCCGGCCGAGTTGATATTGTCGGTCCCCTCCGAGGTTATCCAGATGTCCGCGCCCGAATGGTCCACCAGCACCGACATGTAGGTGAACAGCCCGTTCAGCACCGCCAGTTGCTGCCCGACCAGGAAGATGATCGCCACCACGCCCAGCACCGCGCCGGCGGTGGTCGCCCGGTCGTGGGCCAGCATCCGGAGCGCGATGTGCCGGCGCATCGCTACCGGGCAAGCTCCAGCACCGCGGTCTGCCCTTCGGCCGCGGTCCGCACCACCCGGTCGCAGTCCGCCGCCAGCCGCGCCCGGGCCAGGACCGCCGCGCTGCCGCCGGCCACGAGCCGCAGGTCGGGCAACGCCGCCCGCAGCGCCCGCGCCAGGTCGCGCAGCCCGGGCAGGGTCGCCACCGTCGTCGACGACAGCAGCGCGACCGCCGGCTCGAACCGGCGCGCCGCCGCGACAATCTCCGCTTCGGGCGCGCTCCGGCCGATGAAGAACACCTCACCCCCGGCCAGCTCGACCAGCCCGGCGACCATCTCGGCCCCGAGCTCGTGCTCCTCACCCGGCGCGCAGGCCACCAGCGCGCGGACCCCAGTCCGGGGCCCCGGCTCGACGCTGTCCAGCACCCGCAGCACCGCGTAGCGACAGACCTCGGTGGCGCCGTGCTCCTCGGCCGCGCTCAGCCGGTTCCGAGCCCAGAGCTCGCCGACCCGCGCCAGCGCGGGCACCACCAGCTCATCGAACAGCGACGACGGGTCCCCGCCACCGGCACGCCGGGCCAGGAAAGCCGCCGCTTCGCGCCGCCTCCGCTCGCGGATGAGCCGGAAGAACTCCCCGGCGTCGCCCGCCAGGGACGCGGGCTCATCCGCCGGCCATTGACCGGGCAGGCCGGCACGCAGTTCGGCTAGCGGCAGGGCCAGCTCGTCGCCCGTCGCGGACGGCAAGGTCGTCCTCAGCGCCACCAGCCAAGCGTCGAGCATCGCGCGCGGGAACTCCGCCCGCGCTCCGCGGGCCATCACCGGCCCAACCAGCCCGACGAACTCCGGCGCCAGCCAGTCCGGCAGCCCGAACTCGTAGCCGGCGAGGAGTGTCCGGCCGAACCGGTACTGCAGGTCCTCGACCGTCACGGCCAGTTCGCAGGGAATCGGTCCGCACTCGAACCGCTCGTCCACCCGGAACTTCTCGTTGACCCGTTCGACCAGCTCGGGCAACTGCTTGCGCAGCGCGGCGACCGATTCGACACCCGGTTGCACGCTCATTGTCCGTTCATTCTACTCGCGGTTCGGCGGGCCACCAAACCCGGGGCGGCCCGCAGGCCGCCCCGTCCAAGCGCCTCCTTTCGGTTAGCGCTGCACCACCACTTTCCGGCTCAGGGTCCGCCCGCCGGACTCGAGCCGGCAGAAATAGACGCCGCGCGCGACCGGCTGCCCGCCCGGGTCGTCCAGGTTCCAGGTCACCTGCCGGCCGTCCCGGGCCGGGCCTGAATCCAGCGCCCGAACCAGGCGGCCGTTGCAATCGTAGATGCCGACCGTGGCGTTGCCCGTTCCCGCGGCCGCGTAGCTGACTCTCACCTGCCGGCTGGCCGGGCTCGGGCCCGCGAACAGCTCCAGCCCGAACGGCACGGTCTGCGGTTTCTCTTCGAGCCCGGTCATCCCGGCAACATAGGCCAGCGCGTTGTGG
>JAFGQF010000278.1 GCA_016935775.1 Caldifarciminota bacterium | reverse complement strand
CAGGATGAGCGTGTCGTGTTCGACTTCGATGTCACGCGGCCGGGCGGTCCAGAGATTCAGCTCCGGGTCGCCGAGCAGGCACCACTCGGTGTACCAGAACTCCTCGTGGAACAGCGAGTCCACCCGGTTGCGGGCCCGGACCGTGGCCGCGCCGAGATTGAGCACCGAGTCACGATAGACCGCGTCGAAGAAGCCCCGGTAGCAGGTTGAGCGCTGGCGCGAGCAGTTGTTTGACAGCCGGGTCGTGCCGAAGAAGGCGAGCGCGCCGTGCAGGCTGTCAGGCGCGCCCCGGCGCAGGGCCAGGTTGCCGAGCATCTCCTCGCCGGGCGCGACCGTGACCGTGGCGCAGGTGGCCGACACGAACACCGGCGTGCGGCTGCCGTTGATCCACGGGTAGCCGTACGGGTGGAACTGCCAGAACGGGTCGGTCCAGAACCCGCCGGCCAGCCCGCGGTAGGTGATGACCGAGCGGCCCTGGTTGAGCGCGGCGGTGACGTGGTAGGCGGTGTGGCCGCGGAAGTTCGCCAGGCTCTCGGTCAGGGTGTAGCCGTGCTGTTGCCAGTAGGACCGGGCGAGACGAGAGTCGGCCTGGTAGTATGAGTCGGGCGGGGTCTCCTCGCAGACCACGGTTGTCGCCCGGGTGAGCCAGAGCGTGTCGGCCGAGTCGGGCGCGAGTTCGTAGCGGAGCGTACGGTTGACCATCGTGCTGCATTCGCGGGCCGTGGCCGCAGGAAAGCGGCCGACCGGGATTTCCATCCGGTAGTCGCCGGCAATGTCGCCGTAGAAGCAGTCGTCCTCGAAGCCGTCGCCGGGCAGGCGCGCGGGCGAGCAGGCGAGCAGAACGAATTCGGGGCGGACCGGCCAGTTCGCCCAGGCGTCGCGGATGTAGTCTTGGACTGCGGCCGGGGTCGCGCCCGCCTCGGAGAGCGGTACGACCCGCGCGGCCGCGCCCTTGCGGGTTTTCCATTCGGCCAGCGGGGCCAGCGCCGGCGAGAAGTCGTCGTCGCAGATGATGAGGTAGCGACCGCCTTCGAGCGCCGGGGCGGCGGTCGCGAGCAGCAGCACGACCAGCAGGTGCCTGGTCATCGGGTTGCACCTGACCTGAGCTCGGCCAGCCGCCGGCGCATCGCGGGAATGAGTTCTGCGGGCCGGCGCAGGTGCCGGGCGAGCTGTTCGAACGGGCAGGCGTCGGTGCCGGCGCGGTTGCGGATCTCGAGGACTCCGCGCCGGGCGTGGAACTCGACACCGGCGGCGTCGAGGATGGCCCGCGCGCCGACCGAACCGACAAGCGCCAGCACCCGGTTGACACGCAGGTGGATGAATACCCGGGCGGCGCAGGTCCCGACCACGCGGTCGGCGACCGTCGCGCCGGCGAGTCCCTGCGGGAATCGCTCCAGCAGTTCGAGCAGCGGGGCCACGCCGGGCGCCGAGGAACGATGCAGCTCGCTGTTCTTGCTGACCACCAGGGCCGTCAGCCCTTCGGCTTCAAGGCGGTCGAGCAGCGCCGTGTCGGCGGGGGACAGGGGCCGGCCGTGCGGTTGCTGCATTGGACTATTCTGCTGTCGGCGGAGACCCGGTCAAGCCGCGCGTCGGCTCGTCAACGCGCGGGCGATGTTCGGCTTGACATCCAGGTCAAAATCTGTATTTTTGGCGTCCACGTGAAGCCCCGGTTTCTCCCGACAGAGAAGCAGAAGGCCTGGCTGTCGGTTCTTGTCGCGGACCGGGTGGTGTTTTTCCCGGCGATAATCAAGGACCAGGTCCACTGGCAGCGGCTCGACCCCGGGATGTTGGGCGCAGCCGACGCACCGGAGTGGGGACTCGAGCGCATCCGGGCGTCGGAGCCGGTCAAGAGTTTCTTCTTCAACCCGCGCGAGAAGGTCGCCACCTTCCCGGACAAGTTCGTCTCGCCCGAGCCCGAGAAACGGGTTTTGTTCGGGGCTTCAGCCTGCGACGCGGTCGCCCTGCGCGTGAACCGCAAGATGTTCGTCGAGGGCGATTTCAAGGATGAAGCCTACGCCCGGCGCCGCGCAGCGACCTGCGTTGTCGTCGCCGACTGCCCGAGCCCGGCCGACACCTGTTTCTGCAACCTCGTCGGCAACCGGCCCTTTGCCGGCGACGAGGAGAAGGACGAGGCCGATGTCGCCCTGTCGGTGGTCGAGGGCGGCTGGGTGCTGGAGCCGCTGACCGGGCGGGGCGAGGAATTACTGGGGAGTTCCCAAGCGGTCGAGGCGACCGAGGCCCAACTCGCGGCGCGACAGGCGAGCCGCGAGGCCGCCGGCAAGCGGCTGGCCGAGGTGAACCCGAAGCGCTTCGCCCCGGACACGGCCGACCGGATCTGGCAACGGAACCAGGACAAGGAGTTCTGGTCGAAGCACGCGGCCGACTGCGTCGAGTGTTACGGCTGCCTGATGGCCTGCCCGACCTGCTACTGCTTCTTGCTCTACGACAAGGCCAGGGGGCAGGGCGAGATGGAGCGGACCAAGGTCTGGGACGCCTGCTACATCGCGGCTTATGCCCGGGTCGGCGGCGGGGCCAACCCGCGCGCCGAGTTCGTCAAGCGGTTCTACAACCGTTTTTTCTGCAAGTTCAGCCATTTCAAGACCTGGCAGGGGATGCCCGCCTGCTCGGGTTGCGGTCGCTGTACCGCGGTCTGTATGGGCAAGATCGATGTGCGCAAGGTGGTCCTGGACGTCCTGCAATGACCAACATCTTCCAGCCCATCTCGGCCGAGATCATCAAGACGATTGACGAGACCCCGAACATCCGTACCTTCGTGCTCAGACCCGAGCAGGAGGTGCCGTTTCTTGCCGGGCAGTTCATCGAACTGACGATGCCCGGGTTCGGCGAGGCGCCGTTCACGCCCAGTTCATCCCATTTCAACCGCGACCTCATCGAGATGACGATAATGAAGGTGGGCCGGGCGACCGGCGCGCTCTTCAATTTCAAGGTCGGGGACAAGGTCGGCATCCGCGGGCCGTACGGTGCCCGCTACCCGCTCGAGAAGTTCGAGGGACGGGATATCTACATCGTCGGCGGCGGCGTCGGGCTGGCCCCGCTGCGCGCGCTCTTCCTCGCTCTGACCCACGAGATCGACAAGTACGGCCGGGTTTTTCTCCGCTACGGCGCGCGGACCCCGGCCGATATCGTCTACAAGTACCTGATCCCGGAATGGGAGAAGCTGAAGAAGGTCGACATCGACCTGTCGGTGGACGTCTCGGACGAGAAGTGGATGAAGAAGGTCGGCGTCGTCACCTGCCTGATGGACGAGATACCCTGCAACGAGGCGGAGAGCATCGCCGTGGTCTGCGGGCCGCCGATAATGATGAAGTTCGTGACGATGAAGCTGCTCGAGGCCGGTTTCCAGGGCCAGAACATCTACCTGTCGATGGAAACCAACATGTCCTGCGGCCTCGGCCAGTGCGGCCACTGCAAGCTGGGACCGTACTTCACCTGCAAGGACGGCCCGGTCCTCACCTGGGACCAGGTCAAGGGTATCCCGGACCCGTTCGTCTAGGCGATGGAAACCAGGAAGACCACCTGCCCGTTCTGCCTCAACGGCTGCACCTCGGCGGTGGTGTTTGACGGCTACCAGTACCGGATGGAGTATCCGTCCGAGGCCGAGGTCAACCGGGGTCGGCTCTGCCCGCGCGGCAACTCGGCGAGCATAGTCATCGACCACCCGAAGCGGCTGGCCTACCCGTTGCTTGATGGCCGGGCGATTTCCTGGGACGAGGCGGCGAACCTGGTGCGGGGCTGGCGCGCGGCGGTCAGGCCGGAGCAGGTTGCACTCGTGTACAGCCGAGGCCGGGGCGAAGACGAAGTCCGGCGGCTGTTCGGCCTGGCCAGGGAGATTGGCACGAAGCACGTTGTCTGCGGCCACATCGAACCCGAGAACGCGCTCGGCTGCCGGCTCGAGGGAACGAAGGACGCCACCCTGGCCGACGTCGAGTTCGCCAAGGCGATGCTGCTGGTCGGCGACGTGTTCAACACCTCCCCGGTGGCGGTCTGGCGGATGCTAGACGCGCGCTACGCCGACCGGAAGAACCGGCTGGTGGTTATCGACTCGGTCCGCACCCGGCAGTCCGGTTTCGCCCACTCATTCATCCAGGTCCGGCCGGGAACCGAGCCGCTGGCGATGGTTGCCCTGGCCGCCTTGCTGGACAAGAATATCAAGGCCGATCTGGACAAGCTGGCGACGGCGGCCGGGGTTGCTCGCGGGCAACTGGAAGCCGCGGCGGCGATGCTGGCGCCCGCCGTCCCGGGTTTCGTCGGGGTCGCGGCCCATTTCGGGCGCGTCTTCCACCCGTTGCTGCACAGCCTGGCTGGCCAGCTGGTTGCGAAGGCCGCCGGCAAGCCGTTCGTCGGTTTCCGGGAGACTTCCCTGCCGCCGGGGGGCGAAGATTTCACCGCCCTGCGCGCGGCGCTCAAGGCCGGCGAGGTCCGGCTGCTGTTCTGGACCGGCGGGATGTATCCCGACAGTTATGCCGAGGTGTTCCCGGAGGCGGCGAGGGCCGAGTACCGGGTCGCGACTTCGATCTTCGTGCCCGACCCGCCGGTGCCCGGGCTGGTCCTGCCGGTGACCGCGGAGCTCGAGCGGGCCGCGACCGCCTCGACCTACTGGGGCCCGGCCAGCCGCGAGCCGCTGGCGCCTCCCTTGAGCGGCAGTCGCGATTTCGGCCGGGTTGTCGAGTTGCTCGGGACCGCAGCCGAGGCGGACCTGCCTGCCCGGGTCGAGCACAAGCCCGCTGCGGTCGTCGAGATGGCGCACAAGGCGGCCGGGTTGAAACGGGGCGGCGAGGGCGTCCTGTTGCTGGGTGAGAAGAAGGCAATCGGGCTGCGGGGTTTCTACGAGCCCGAGGACCGGCTGGCGCTGAACCCGACTGATGCCGGGTCGCTGGGAGTTGACGGCGACAGCTTTGTCCGTGTCACCAGCCCGGTCGGGGCACGCGATTTCGGCGTTCTCGTTTCCGGGCAGATTCCCGCCGGGACGGCGACGGTCGGTACCAACGTGCACGAGAATCGCGCGCTGTTTCCGCTCGCGGTTGATGAGGTTTCCGGGATGACCACGGTCGCCCCGGTCAATGTGAAGATCGAGAAGCTGGCGTCCAGGGTTCAGGCGCCGTCCGAGCATGCCCCGGACCGCCGCGGCGCTCGCTACATGCTACACTGAGATGGCGAAGCGACTCGTGCTGCGGATGGACTACTGCATCGGCTGCCGGTCGTGCGAGGCGGCCTGCCAGAGCCGGTTCAAACACGAGGCGCGGGTCCGCTACGCCGAGGTCACGCCGGATGCATATTTCCCGCTCTCCTGCCGGCACTGTGCTGAGCCGCTGTGCATGGCCGCCTGCCCGTTCGAGGTCATCCGCAAGGACCCGGACACAGGTATCGTCTCGCGCTCCAGTTTCCACTGCGTCGGCTGTCGGTCCTGCGTGCTGGCCTGTCCGTTTGGCGTGATGGACACCTACCTGCTGCGCAGCACCTCGCAGAAGTGCAACCTCTGCTCGGACCGCGCGGGCGGGCCGCGGTGCGCGGCATCATGCCCGACCGGCGCGTTGCAGTACGTCGAGGAGTCGGAGCTCAAGGAAGTGAAGACCGGGGTCGGCATCGCCGCCCGGTCGGTTCACTGGAGGCGGCCGTGAGCGGGTTCTGGCAGGGCGCCTGGACCGGCTGGCGGCTGGCTTTCAGCCTGCTGGTGTTCCCCGGATTCCTTTTTTCGGTGGTTATAGGCTTCGTGCTGAGCTGGGTGGACCGGGTAGTGACAGCCCGGGTCCAGTACCGCAAGGGGCCGCCTTTCGTTCAGCCGTTCGCCGACCTGTTCAAGCTGCTGCTCAAGCAGACGATCGTACCTGAGGGGGCATCCCGTCTGGTCTTTCTGCTCGCCCCGATGCTCGGGATGATCTCGATGACGATCACCGCCGTGCTGCTGTTCAACGTCAACCTCAACCCGCAGGGGTCCTTTGTCGGCGACCTGATAGTGCTGGTCTATCTCTTTGCGTTGCCGCCGCTGGGACTGATCATCGGCGCCTCGGCCAGCCGAAACCCCTTGTCCGCAGTCGGTGCCTCGCGGGAGATGACACTGTACTTCGGGTACGAGCTTCCCTTCCTGCTGGCGTTGGTCGTGCCGATCATCAAGACCGCCCAGGTCTCGGGCGGCATCTGGACCATCCGGCTCGGTCACATCGTGATGGCCCAGCAGCAGGCAGGACCGTTCTTGTACTCGGTCTCCGGTGTCATTGCCGCCGTGTTGGTGCTGCTGGCTGTCCAGGCCAAGCTCGGGTTGGTGCCGTTCGACCAGGCAGAGGCCGAGCAGGAGATTATGACCGGCGTCTACGCCGAGTATTCCGGCGTCGCTCTGGCGATGTTCAAAATCACCCGGGCGATGATGCTGTTCCTGCTGCCGCTGTTCCTGATCACCGTGCTGTGGGGCGGGTTCGGTGACTGGTGGGCGATTCTCAAGTTCCTGGCGATTGTCGTGCTCGTGATCCTGATTCGCAACACCAATCCACGGCTCCGTATCGACCACGCACTGAGGTTCTTCTGGCTTCTGCTCGGGGGATTCGGTATACTCGCCGTGATTCTGGCATACGCGAGACTATGAGCAAACTCGGACTCTGGGGCCTGAAGAAGTCGCCGTGGGTCTATCACTTGGCGGCCGCGCCCTGCAACAACTGCGACATCGAGATTCTCGAACTGCTCACCCCGCGCTACGACGTGGAGCGCTTCGGGGTCGTGCTCGTGGGGTCGCCCCGTCACGCCGACGCACTGCTGGTGACTGGCGTGATCAATCGCAAGAGCCTGCCCCGCGTGCTCGAGGTTTACGAGCAGGCCGCGAAGCCGTGCCTGGTCATCTGTATCGGTTCCTGCACGTGCAACACCCACATCTTCCGCAATTCCTACAACGTGGTCGGTCCCTATGACAAGCACCTGCCGGTCCACGCCTACATACCCGGCTGCCCGCCCAAGCCGGAGGCGATGATACTCGGCGTGGTGAAGGCGCTGAGTAAGCTATGAGAGAAGCCGAGTCTAAGCTGCGCGAGCGGTTCCCGGAAGCCGACTACCACCGGCACAATGAGAACCGGCTTTACATCCGCGTTCCCCGTGAGAGGCTGACCGATGCCTGTCGGTTCCTGCACCAGGAGCGCGGCATGAGGCTGTGCATCTGCACCGGCATCGATACCCGCGAGGGCTTCGAGGTGCTCTACCATTTCTCGGACGACGACAGCGGCGGGCTCTACACCCTGAAGGTCGTTGTTCCCAAGGATGACCCTCAGGTTGACTCGCAGGCCGGGTGGTTCCCTTCCACCGACTGGATCGAGCGGGAGATGCACGAACTGCTGGGCATTGATTTTCCTGGTCACCCGGACATGCAGCCGCTACTGACTTCCGACACCGACTGGAACCCGGACTGGAAGCCCCTGCGACGGGACTACGAACGAAGGGCGGAGAAGCATGGCCGGTAGGCGAATCGTCCCGATCGGCCCGTACCATCCTCTGCAGGAAGAACCGGAGTTCTTCAAGCTGGTTGTCGAGGGCGAGAAAGTGGTGGACATCGAGATCCACATCGGCTACAACCACCGTGGACACGAGTTCATCTCGCCAGAGCTGACCTATGACCAGGTTCCGTTCTTGGTCGAGCGGATCTGCGGTATCTGTTCGAACTCGCACCCGATGGCTGCGGTGATGGCGGTTGAGGACATCTGCAACCTCGAGATCCCGGAGCGGGCGAAGTACCTCCGAACCATCGTCCACGAACTCGAGCGGATTCACTCGCACCTGCTCTGGGTTGGCTTGGCCGGCCACTTCATCGGCTACAACACGGTGTGGATGTGGGCCTGGAAGTATCGCGAGCACGTCCTCGAGGTGTTCGAGATGCTGGTCGGCAACCGTAACCACTACGCGATGAACAAGCCGGGCGGAGTTCGGCACGACCTCAGGCCCGAAATGGTCAAGCCGATCCGGGACGCGATGGACCTGGTCGAGAAGAAGGTCTGGATGTTGACTAAGGCAGTGCTCGATGACCCGGTGATTCTCTCGCGGCTCGAGGGGGTCGGTATCCTGACCCGGGCGCAGGCCCTGGCATACTCGACCACCGGGCCGACTTCGCGCGGGTCCGGGGTTCCCTGGGACGTCCGACGTGACGAGCCGCACGCCGCCTACGGCTTGGTCGACTGGAACGTGATCTGCTTCCCGGAAGGTGACGTGCTTGCCAAGACCAAGGTTCGGATGTTGGAGATGATCGAGTCGGTGAAGATTATCCGGCAGTGCCTCGATCGTATCCCGGAGGGACCGATCGAGGCCCGGATCGAGGAGGTCCCGCCGGGTGAGGGTTGTGGCCGGACCGAGGCCCCGCGCGGCGAAGTCTTCCACTACATGCGTTCCGACGGGACCAATCGGCCGCTGCGGCACAAAGTCCGGGCACCCAGCTACATGAACATCGCTTCCAACAAGGTTGCCTGCGTCGGCGGGACCATCGCTGATGCCGCGCTCACGCTGGCGGCGGTGGACCCGTGCTACTGCTGCACCGAGCGGATGGCGGCGTTCGAGGACGGACGGCTGAAGTACACCTGGAACGAACTCTTGAAGCTTTCCTGGCAGAAGACCGAGCGTGTTCGCGCGAGGATGGGACGGTGAGCGCCTTCCTGGCAGCGGCAATTCTGGTTCCGATTGTTGTCGGCTCGTTGCTAGTCCTGTTCCGACGCTTGCCCAGGGCGGCACGCAACACCATCGCAGTCCTGGCAAGCGCAACCACGCTGGTCCTTGTCGTGATGCTCTGGTTCCGGGCCGGGTCCGGAAGCCATGCCCTCTGGCAGATGGGCATTCTTCGCGTGCTTCCGTCACCGCTGATGGTCGTCGACGGGGTCGGGTTGCTGCTGGCGAGCGTCTTCGCGTTCGTGTGGTTGCTGGCTACCCTCTACTCGACCAGCTACCTCAAGGACCACGAATTCCAGGACGACTACTTCGGTTTCCTGTTGGTCATGCTGGGTGCCATTGTTGGTCTCTGTTTCGCCCGCAACCTGCTGGCGATGTACCTGTTCTGGGAGCTCGCCGGCATTGCGACCTGGCGGTTGGTGGCCTTCTACCGTTCGGAGAAGGAGATTGCCGCAGCCCAGAAGGCCCTGCTGATTACCTTCGCCGGTTCGGTCCTGATGTTGATTGGCTTCGCCTTCGTGTTCGTCCAGCACCAGACCTTCAGCCCGGGCCAGTTGACCGGGCCGACGATCAGTCCGTGGGCGATGTTCCTGATCTTGCTGGGTATCCTGACCAAGTCGGCCAGTGTTCCGATGCACATCTGGGTTCCCGATGCCCAGAGTGCCGCCCCGTTGTCGGTCGGTGCGCTGCTTTCCGGTGTTGTCGAGAAGGCCGGGTTGATCGTCTATGTCAGGCTCTTTATCCTCAGCCCGATAGTGCTGCCGGACTGGTGGCCCCTGCTGATAGGTGGCGTGGGGGTTGTCAGCTCCCTGCTGGCAGCCGGGGGCGCACTCCAGGCACGTGACTACAAGCGCGTGCTGGCCTATTCCACTATCAGCCAGCTGGGTTACATCTTCATCGGTTTCGCCTTTGTTTCGTCGTTCGGCCTGGCGGCCGGACTTGCATACATTGTCGCTCATTGCCTGGCGAAGGCCGGGCTGTTCATGGCAATGGGAGTGGTGGAAAGGTCGACCGGGCAGCATCGGCTCGCTGAGTTGAGCGGGCTGGCGAAGTCGATGCCTGTGACCGCTGCGGCGACGGCGGTGCTGATGCTTTCGGTCATCGGGTTCCCTCCTTTTCTTGGTTTCTGGGCAAAGTTGTATGTGATTCTGGCCGCGGTCCGTGGCAATCTCGTGATTGCAATCGGTGCTCTCATCGCCGCCGTGATGACTGCTCTCTACATGATCAGGCTCTACAGGATTTTCCTCGGCGAGCCGCGTCCCGGAGTTGTCGGGCGCGAGTCGGGTCTGATGACCGCAATCGTCGTGTTGCTAGCGGCGGCGACCGTTGCCTTGGGAGTGATACTCCCGTTCCTCGGACGTTTCCTCGAGGCAACAACGGGTGTCGCAGGTGTTTGAGGAGATGAGATGACGCCGTTGCTGTTGGTTGTCCTGGTTCCAATCGCGGCCGGGCTGTTTGGTTGGCTGATTGGCCGATTGAGGAACGAGTTCAGCTTCATCGGGGCGGTTCTCACCCTCTATTTCGCTGTTCGCCTGTTCATCAGTTCGCGGGGATCCCCGGCGGTTTTTGAGCTGGTCAGGTTTACCGGCCTGAATGTCAGTTTCAGGCTCGATGCCCTGTCCGGGTTCGTGTTGCTGTTCGTTGCCGCCTTCGGCGTCCTTGTAACGCTGTTCTCGTTCCGCTACATGAAGAGCTGGACGGGCGTGCGTGGTTACTTCCTTTACGTGATGCTCGCGCTGGCCGGGGCCAACGGCGTCCTGCTGGCCGCAAACCTGCCTACCCTGCTGTTCTTCTGGGGACTGTTGCTGGTGTTGCTTTACGGCATCCTGCTCGTCGGTCGTACGGGCGCAGAGCGGGCGGCAAGCAAGGCTCTGGTGATCGTCGGACTGAGCGATTTCGCGATGCTGCTGGGCGTCGCGTTGTTATTGGTGAAGAACGGCTGGGTCGACCTCGTGCCTCGTGCCCCGATGCCGCTCAATGACCCGTTGATGATCACGGCCTTCGTTCTGGTGGCTGTCGGCGCGCTGGCCAAGGCCGGATCGATGCCGCTGCACAGCTGGATACCGCAGGCATCCGAGACCTCCCCAGCGACGGTCATGGCGTTGATCCCGGCCTCGATCGACAAGCTGCTCGGCATTTACCTGCTGACCCGGCTCTCGGTCAGCATGTTCAACATCGCCAGCAACATGGCGCTGCGCAATGTTCTGATGGCGGTCGGCGCGGTCACAATCCTCGGTGGCGTCATAATGGCGCTGGTCCAGAAGCGGGTAACGAGGCTGCTCTCATTCCATGCCGTGTCGCAGGTCGGTTACATGGTGCTGGGAATCGGCACCGGCACGCCGATTGGCATAGCCGGCGGACTCTTCCACATGCTCAACAACTCGATCTACAAGACCGGCCTGTTCCTTTCCTCCGGCACGGTCGAGCACTGGACCAAGACCGACGAGATCGACAAGCTCGGAGGCCTCGCCCGGCAGATGCCGCTGACCTTCTTCTCGTTCTTGGTCTGCGCGATGGCGATCGCCGGCGTGCCGCCGCTCAACGGCTTCGTTTCCAAGTGGATGGTCTACCAGGGCGTGGTTGAAATCGCCCGCGAGGGTAACCGGCTCTTCCCGGTCTTCTTGGTGGCGGCGATGCTCGGCAGCGTGTTAACACTGGCCTCGTTCCTGAAGCTGCTGCACGCGGTCTTTTTCGGCCAGCGGCCGGCCGAACTAAGCCGTGTTCGCGAGGGCGGTTTCACGATGTGGTTGCCGACCATTTCGTTGGCACTGCTCTGCATTGCCTTCGGCGTGTTTGCCTACTGGCTCCCGCTGCGTCACTTGATTTATCCGTCCCTGCCGTTTGATGTCGACCCGATCGGGATCTGGCAACCGGAGCTCGTTACGGTGCTGATGTTCATTGCACTTGGCGTCGGGGCGGTGATTTACCTGCTTGGTACCGCCCGCAAGCCTGTTGCCGGCCGCACCTTCGTCGGCGGTGAGCGGATCGCAGACAACGAGGAGAGCCGGGTGACGGGCACCGCCTTCTATTCCTCGGTCAAGAATCTGCCGGTGCTTGGCGACCTGCTCAGGTTCGGCGAGGCTGGCTCGTTCGACCTGTTCAACTGGGTGCGTGGGGTTCTTGGCGGGCTGGGCAGCGCCCTCCGAGTTGTGCTGGACGAGACAATTGACAAGGCATTCGGGCTCCTCGGCCGATTCGTGCTGGTCGTCGGTGCCGGTGTCTCCAAGCTGATGACCGGCATGCTTCCGCTCTACGTTTCATGGGTGTTCTTCGGGGCGGCGCTGTTCTACCTAATCCTGGTGCTCAGGTAACGCGACGATGATTGAGCTATACGTTCTGCTGGTGGCGATGTTGGCTGCGGCGGTGGTCGCTATCGAGATAAAGGATTTGCTTGCAGCGGCAGTTTCGATGGGAATGGTCGGGTTCAGCGTGGCCATCCTGTTCATCCTCGTCCAGGCTCCAGATCTCGCAATCGTCCAGATCGTCGTCGAGATCCTGGCGGTCGTGTTCTTCGCGGCTGTTATCCTGCGAACTACCCATGACGACAGCACCGTCCAGTTGCGCATAACGTCGCGGATGATTCTGCCGGCGGTACTGTACGGGATTTTCGTGTTGATGTTCGTTGCCGTCATGACCAGTGTCCTGCGCGAGTTGCCGGTTTTCGGTTCCCCGTTGATGCGGGTGGCAGGCAACTACCTGGCAGTCGGCCTGAATCAGAGCGGCGCCGCCAATCTGGTGACCGCGATAGTGCTTGATTTCCGGGCGTACGATACCATCGGCGAGGCGGTTGTCCTCTTCACCGCCGTGGTTGGTGTACTGACGATTGTCCGGCAGATCGGTCGGAAGGCCGATGCCGGGGAGGAGCACGCATGAGCCGGGGAATGACTGTGATCGTCCAATCGGTGACGAGGCTCGTCGCCGGGATGCTCTTCCTGTTCGGTTGCTATATTGTCCTGCACGGGCATCTAACCCCGGGTGGCGGGTTCGCCGGGGGCGTGCTGATTGCGGCAGCCTTCATTCTCGTGTCACTGGCCTTCGGTTCTGTCGAAAACGTCGAGCAGCACCGCTACACCTTCTCGTCGGTCTTCGAAAGCCTCGGCGGGTTGGGTTTCCTTGCCATAGGGCTTGCCGGTTACCTTGCCGGGCACCAGTTCCTGTCAAACCTCTGGCCGAAGGTCGGAGAACCGCTGACGCTGTTCAGTGCCGGCACGATTCCGCTTGCCAATATAGCGATCGCAATGAAGGTCGGGGCCGGGCTCTTCGCCATTTTCCTTGCGCTCGGTGCTTCCCGCTTCGTGATGAAGGATTAGCCGTGGTACCGTTCATCGCCTGCCTGTTGCTTTTCCTCTTGGGGTTGTACGCAATTGTTCTCAAGCGCAACATCATCAAGATTATCATCGGGTTCAGCCTGATGGAGTACGCTGTGAACCTGCTGTTCGCTTTCATCGGCTTCAAGCAGGGCGCGATCGCTCCAATCATCACGAGGCTGGGGATGACGCAGGACTTCGTGGACCCGCTGCCGCAGGCGTTGGTGCTGACCTCGATTGTCATCGGGCTGGCCACCACGGCACTCATGCTTGCCTTCGCCATGCGCATCTATGAGAAGTACCACACGTTCGACATCACCGAGATTCGGCGCCTAAGGGGATGATGTGCTGACCAGGATGCTGCCGCTCTTCATAATCGTGCCGCTCTGTGGAGCGTTCCTGATCCCGTTGCTGTCGAGGCTCTGGAAAGGCTTGGCCGACGTCGTTGGTAATCTTGTGGGCGCGGTGCTGGTTGGTTTCGCAGTATACGGTGTCGCCGCGCTGGCGGGCGGATCACTCCCCGCCGTCTACGCGATGGGCGGTTGGATGCCGCCGGTCGGCATCGTACTGGTCTACGACTCGCTGACTGCCCTGGTCGTTCTGATCACCAACTTGGTAGGTTTCCCGGCCCTGCTGTTCTCGACTCGATACCTGGACCAGTACACCGGCCGCTGGAAGTACTACAGCCTGTTTATGTTGCTGTTGGCAGGTCTGAACGGGGTCGCCCTGTCCGGTGACATGTTCAACATGTTTGTCTTCATCGAAATCGCGGCGATCGCTTCCTACGCGCTGGTGGCGTTCGGGACGCGGGCCGAGGAGCTCGAATCCGGTTTCAAGTACATGGTTATGGGCGAGGTCGGCAGTCTCCTGATACTCCTATCGGTGGCGATGCTGTACGCTCACACCTCGACGCTGAACATGGCCGACATGGCGCGAGTTCTGCAGGCGGGTGGACTGACGCCGTTGTCCTGGTTCGTCCTGGCTACGATGCTTGTCGGGTTCTCCATCAAGATGGCGATGATGCCATTCCACTCCTGGTTGCCCGACGCACACCTCTCGGCGCCCGCGCCGGTTTCGGCAATGCTCTCGGGCGTTTTCATCAAGGTTCTCGGGGTTTACGCGATGAGCCGGGTTGTGTTCAATGTCTTCGGGTTGACGAGGTCGGTGGCCCCGCAGTTCTTCAATTTGCTGGTCGGCCTGGGTTTGCTGTCGATCATCGCCGCATCGCTGCTGGCAATCAACCAGAAGGACTACAAGCGACTGCTGGCGTACTCAACGGTCAGCCAGGTCGGCTACATCGTGCTCGGTCTGGGCATCGGCAACTACTGGGCGATTGTCGGTGCCCTGTTCCATGTTCTGAGCCACGCAGTTACCAAGGGACTTCTCTTTCTGGCCTCGCGGTCTATCGAGCGGCAGACCGGGACCCGCGAGATCGGCAACCTGGGCGGACTCGAACGGAACATGCCGGTGACTTCCTGGTCCTATGTCCTCGGGTCACTGTCGATGAGCGGCGTTCCGCCGTTTGCCGGTTTCTTCTCAAAGCTGTTCATCATCGTGGGCGCGGTTGAGGCACGGATGTACTGGCCTGCGATCGTAGCCGGTTTGTTCAGCGTCCTGACGCTCGGCTACTTGCTGAAGGTAATCAACAACGTGCTGTTCGTGAACCGGGACCGGAATTCCAGCCTCGTGCGAGAAGCTCCGGCGCCGATTCTCGTGGCGCTGGTTATGCTTACTGCCCTGGCACTGGCATTCGGCCTGGGTTTCCGCCCGGTACTCGACTGGATTGTCAACCCCGCCGCCAAGGTGCTGACGATTCCGCTTACTTATGCGCAGATGGTGCTGGGGGGGTAGCGAGTGAGATTGTCGCGAACGCTGGTCTACTGGGTTGCCGCAATGGCCATATGGTTGCTCCTGACCTGGAGCGTGCGTTTGCCATCGTTGGTTGCCGGCGTGATCTTGAGCTTCTTCGCAGCAATCGTCTTCGGCGGCGAACTTCCGCTTGCCCCGGTGCGCCTGTTCAACCCGAGACGTTGGTTCTGGCTGCTGGTCTACATTCCCGTGTTCGCTTACCAGTGTCTCAAGGCTAATATTGACGTGGCGTTGCGAGTGGTAGCCCCGGGCCTGATGCTCAAGCCGGGCATCGTGAAGATCCGTACCAGCCTGAAGTCCGAGTTGGCGCGGACCTTCCTGGCCAATTCGATTACCCTGACCCCGGGCACGATGACAGTCGAGATGCAGGGCGACATTCTCTACATCCATTGGATTGATGTCCGCACCGACGACCCTGACGAGGCCGCGCGGATCATCAAGGGCCCGTTTGAGCGACTGTTGGCGAGGATTTTTGAATGACGATCCTGATTGTGCTACTTGTGCTGGGGGCGTTCTTCTGCCTGTACCGAGTGCTGCGCGGACCCAGCATACCTGACCGGGTGATCGCGGTCGATGTCATGGCGGTTATCTTCTCGAGCATAACGGCCCTGATGGGGTTGCGTTTGCGGCTGGCTTACCTGCTCGACCTGTCGATTGCCCTGGCGATCATATCGTTCGTCGCAACCCTTGCGCTGGCAAAGTACCTGTCCGGGAGGAGTCTTGATGACTGACACCATCGGCTGGTTCTTCATCGTTGCCGGCGTGGTGTTCAACCTGCTTGGCTGCCTTGGGTTGGTTCGTTTCCCGGACCTCTACAACCGGATGCAAGCGGCCACGAAGAGCGTCACGCTCGGCACGTGCGGCATTCTTTTTGGCATCTTCTTGATCGCCGGCTTTGACTCGCTCGGTATCAAGGCTTTGGTGGCGGTGCTGTTCGTCATCTTCAACCTGCCGGTCGCGTCCCACGCTCTTTCCCGTGGTTCGTTGTTGTTCGGGGTGAAGCTCTGGAGAGGTACGATCAGAGACGAATTCACTGCTGACCGCGGGGCCGATTCGATTATCGAGGAGCAGTAATGAGAGTCCCCCTGCCCAAGCTGCGTGAACTCGGCGAAGCCCTGCGGGCGGTTTTCGGTGGTCCGTTCACCACGAGGTTTCCCAAGTCCGTTGATTCGGTCCATCCCAACTACCGCGGCATGCTCAAGTTCCGCGAGGAGAAGTGCATCTGTTGTGGCGCGTGCTGCAATGTCTGTCCGACCAATGCCCGTGAGATACTGGTCGACCGAGAGAAGGGCGTGATCCGGAATATCCACCACGCCGAGCGCTGCATCTACTGCGGACAGTGCGTGCGCTATTGCACCGTCGGCGATGCCATCTACCAGTCGACTGAGTTTGACACCGCACGCACCGAAAGGTCCGAGGACTGGAGTACCTCGGTTGAGAAGGAGCTCGCCTTCTGCGAGAAGTGCGGTGAGCCATTTGCCGCCAAGGCTCACCTCGTCTACCTGTCTCACAAAGTCGGGGACCTGGCCAGCGCCAACCCGACTCTCTTTCTGGCCAAGTATGAGTCTTTGGGTGTTTCGTTGCCGCCCATGCCCGACACGGACGATTCTCCCTACAGGTCCGGCACAATGCGAGTCCTCTGCCCGGAGTGTCGACGCAAGGTGTACCTCAACGAGCAGTGGGGCCAGTAGCCCTCTGCTGATGTTTCTGCGGGCCGCCCTCGGGTGGCCCGCAGTCTTTCAGATGGTCCGGGGAGAGGAGTGGGCGTGGCCCAGCGCGCCGACCATGTCGATTGCGTCCTTGGGGCAGACCTTGACGCACTCTCCGCACCCGATGCATTTCTCGGTGATGACGCGGTGTTTCTGCTTTGGTTCGCCCTCGATTGCCTTGAACTTGCACGCCTTCGTGGCGCAGAGGGTGCAGCCATTGCAGTTGTTGTTGATGACGGCGCGCGGTCGGCCCCTGGCGCGGTCGATGAAGCTGTTTGTCGGGCACTTGTGCACGCAGATGCCGCAGTCAATGCACTTTGCTTCGTCCATCACGGGCAGGTTGTCAACCAGTTTCAGGGCCCCGACCGGGCAGTTTTTGACGCAGAGGCCGCAGCCGATGCAGCCGACCTTGCAGACGGCCTTGACCGCGCGGCCCTTGTCGTGGGATGCACAGGCCAGATAGACCAGCTTGGACGCGGGCAGCAGTCGGAGAACGTGCTTCGGGCACTCGCGCACGCAGGCGCCGCAGCCGGTGCACTTCTTTTCGTCGATTACCGGGAGGTTGTCGTCGCCCAGCCGGATGGCGCCAAACGGGCAGACGGTCACGCAGTGCCCCATGCCGATGCAGCCGTAGATGCAGGCCTTGGGGCCCCCGAGCAGCAGCGCGGCCTGGCGGCAGTTGGTAGCCCCCTGGTACTGGAACCGGTTCGGGGCCTGCTCGGTCCCGCCCCGACAGATGAGCTTGGCTACGACCGGTTCGGGCGCCGAAGCGTCCGTTCCCATGATATCGGCGACCTGGCGGGCGACGGAGGCTCCACCCACCGGGCAGGCGTTGGTGGGCGCCTCGCCCGCTACGACCGCCGCGGCGTAGCCGTCGCAGCCAGGGTAGCCGCAGCCTCCGCAGTTCGCGCCGGGCAGCGCGGAACGGACACGCTCCTCGCGCGGGTCCACTTTCACGGCGAGTCTGATCGAGGCGACGAGCAGGACGACGCCCAGCAGTAGGCCGAGAATACCAAGCCCGGCGGCGGCCTTCAGCAGAAGGAGCAGGTCCATCTTAGCTTCGGGTGACCGTGCGGGGGTGCTGAACGCAACCCGCCGGGACCGTCACCCCGTCTGCGCCCGCTATGGTGATGCGCATTGGTCAGAACGCTATCCCGAAGAGGCCGGCGAAGCCGAGGAAGGCGAGCGACACCAGCGACGCGGCAACGAAGGCGATGGGGTAGCCCTTGAAGCTCCTCGATATCGGCGCGTCGGCGAGTCGCTCGCGGATGGCGGCAAAGAGGACGATGACGAGCGTGAAGCCGAGGCCGGTGCCGACCGAGAAGATGGTCGCGTTCAGCAGGTTGAAGCCGTAGTCGATATTCAGGAAGGTGACGCCGAGGATGGCGCAGTTGGTCGTGATGAGCGGCAGGTAGATGCCGAGCGCCGAGTACAGCGCCCGCATGTTCTTCCTGAGGAACATCTCGACGAACTGAACGAGCGCGGCGATGACGAGGATGAAGACCGCCGTGCGCAGGAAGACCAGCCCGAGCGGGACGAGCACGACGTGGAAAAGTACCCAGGTGACCCAGGTCGCGAGGAGCATCACGAATATCACCGCGCCCGACATCCCGGTGGCGGTGCCGACCGCGTTGGAGACCCCGAAGAAAGGGCAGAGGCCGATGAAGCGCATCAGCAGGATGTTGTTGACCAGAAACGCGCCGAGGAGTATCTGGCCGGCGTTGAGGTTCATGCCTTCTCTTCCTTCTTCGCGGTCAGCCGGTTGACGATGCTCTTGAGAATTCCGATCAGCAGGAAGGCGCCCGGGGCGAAGATCATGAAGAGAACCGGGGACTCGCGGAAGCCGGCGGGCGTGACCGCAAACCCGAAGACGGTGCCGGCCGAGAGCAACTCGCGGATGATGCCCATCACGCCGAGAGCGAGGGTGAAGCCGAGTGCCTTGCCGAGGCCGTCGAGGAACGAGTCCCAGACGCCGTGGTGGTAGGCGAAGGCCTCGGCCCGGCCGAGAATTATGCAGTTGACGACGATGAGCGGCACGAAGACGCCAAGTACCTTGTAGAGCGAGGGCTGGTAGGCCTGGAGGACGTAATCGATGATGGTGACGAAGGTCGAGATGATGATGATGAAGATCGGGATACGGATGGAGTTGGGGACGAACCGACGGACGAGCGACACGACGACGTTCGAGGCGATGAGCACGAAGCTGGCGGCCAGGCCCATGCCGAAGCCGTCGCGGGCCGAGACCGTTGTCGCCAGCGTCGGGCAGAGGCCGATCATCAGGATGAGGACCGGGTTTTCGACAACGATGCCGGAGGTGAAGTAGCTCAGGCGCGAGGGTTTCTTATTCATCGCCGGTGGTGTCGGACATTCCCGGTTGGGCGGGGAGCAGTCGGTCGAGGTACTTCTCGATGCCTTCGCGCACGCCGTTGGTGACCGCGCGCGAGGTGATCGTAGCGGCAGAGATAGCGTCGAGCGTGCCGCCGTCCTTGTCCAGTTTCAGTTCGGCGGCGGGCTTGCCCCGGAACTGGTCGCGGAACCACGCCTGGGTGGCCTTGAGCCCGAGCCCCGGAGTTTCCTTCAGCGACGTGATGACGATGCCGGTGACGAGCCCGTCCAGGCCGACGCCGGCGAGGGTTTCGACCGGGCCGGCGTAGCCGCGGGGCGCGACGCGGACGACCGCACCGGTCCGCACGTCCTGGGCGTCGAAGCCGTACCAGAGCTCGCCGGGGACCTGCTCTTCGAAATGGTCGGTGCCGGGCAGGACCGCGGCCAGGGCCTGGTTGACCGCGTCGATCTTCTGCTGGTCAATGACCGGCTTGGTGACGCCGTAGACCCGCGCCAGGCCGACGGCGGCGGCGATGCAGACGATAACCAGCGAGAGGACCATCCAGACCCGGCCCTGCACCCAGGCGGATTGGGAAGCGCTCATGCCTTCGCCTTCTTCAGCGCGCCGAAGAGTCGCGGCCGGGTGAACCGGTCGATGAGCGGGGTCGCGACGTTCATCAGCAGGATGGAATAGGAAACGCCCTCGGGGTAGCCGCCCCAGAGCCGGATGACGACGGTCAGGACCCCGCAGCCAACCGCGAATATCCAGCGTCCCTTGCCGGTGATGGGTGAGGTGACGTAGTCGGTCGCCATGAAGAAGGCACCGAGCATCAGGCCGCCGCTGAAGACGTGGTAGAGCAGGTAGGGCAGCAGGTAGGTTTTCGGCCCGGGCAGCACCAGCGTCAGGAGAAGAACGGTGCCTATGTAGCCGATCGGGATGCGCCAGTCGATGATGCCGTGGAAGAGAATGAGGAAGAGCCCGCCGGCGATGAGCAGCAAGGCCGAGGTTTCGCCGAGGCAGCCGCCGACCTGGCCAATGAAGAGCTTGCCGATGACCGGCCACGACTGGGCCTGGGCCAGCAGGCCCGGAACGTCGCCGGTCGGCCCGACGAGTTCGGCGGCATTCTTGAGTACCCCGAGCGGGGTAGCGCCGGTGACGGCGTCGAGACCAAGCCCAGAAACGGTGCCGCCACGCGGGGCCAGCCAGAGCGAGGTCATGTGGCTCGGCCAGGAGACCATCAGGAAGGCGCGGGCGGCCAGGGCCGGGTTGACGAAGTTGTGGCCGAGGCCGCCGAAGAACTGCTTGACGATGACGACCGCGAAGGCCGAGCCGACGACGGGAATCCACCAAGGGACGCCCGGCGGCAGGTTGAAGGCCAGCAGCAGCCCGGTGATGACGGCGCTGCCGTCGCTGACCGTTACCCTGCGGCCGAACAGCCGCTGGCTGAGCGCATCGAAGCCGACCGCCGAGGCGATGCTCAGGCCGACGAGCATCAGCGCGCGCCAGCCGAAGAACCAGACCGAGCCGGCGAAGGCGGGGAGCAGCGCGATTACGACCGCCCACATCACCCGCTGGACCGAGGCGCCCGAGCGCAGGTGGGGAGAGGCGGTGACGGTGAGTTTCACGGCGTCACTTCTTCTTCCGCCGGGCGAAAACCTCGGACTTGGCGTACTTGAAATGGTGAACCAGGCGGATCTGGGCGGGACAGCCGAAGGCGCAGCAGCCGCACTCGATGCAGCCCATCACGTGTTCCCGCTCGGCGTCGTCGAGCCGTCGCGACCGGATGTGGTAGTAAAGCCGCTGGGGCGCCAGGCCCATCGGGCAGACCTTGATGCACCGGCCGCAGCGGATGCAGTCGCAGTCCTCGAGCTCGGCGGCCGAGGCCGGGTCGAGCACCAGCACGCCCGAGGTGCCCTTGAGCACGGGCACGGTGTCGTCCGGGACCGCGATACCCATCATCGGGCCGCCCATGATGAGTTTGGCCGGCTCGCCGTTGTAGCCCCCGCAGGCGGCGATGAGCTCGCTCACCGGGGTGCCGACGCGGACGCGCAGGTTCTTCGGGTCGCAGACGCCCGGGCCGGTGACGGTCGTGACCCGCTCGTAGAGCGGGCGGCGGAACCGGACCGCGTCCCGGACCGCGACCGCGGTGCCGACGTTCTGGACCACGCAGCCGACGTCCATCGGCAGCCCGCCGGACGGCACCTCGCGGAATAGGCAGGCCTTGATGAGCTGCTTCTCGGCGCCCTGCGGGTACTTGGTCTTCAGTCCCTGCACCCTGATGCCGGTGCCGGCAACGGCCCGAGCCAGGGCCTCGATGGCGTCGGGCTTGTTGTTCTCGATCCCGATAATGACGTCGTCGACCCCGAGCGCGCGGGCCAGCAGCCCGGTTCCCTCGACCAGTTCGGCCGGCTGCTCGAGCATCACCCGGTGGTCGGCGGTCAGGAACGGCTCGCACTCGCAGCCGTTGATGAGCAGGGTGTTGATGGGCTTCTCTCTGGGCGGGGAGAGCTTGAAGAAGGTCGGGAACGCGGCCCCGCCCATGCCGACGACGCCGGCGTCGCGGATGGCCGCGACGAGCTGCTCGGGCGAGAGCGCGGCCGGGTCCTGTTCGCCGATGGCCTCGTCCGGCGTGTCCTGCCCATCGGAGTCGATGACGACAAAGACCGTCTTCTGGGCGGTGAGCGGGTGGGGCTGCTCCACCACGTCGGCGACCGTGCCCGAGACCGAGGCGTGGGTCGGCACCGACACCCGGCCGGTGGGCTCGCCGACTAGCGTGCCGGTCCGGACGACGTCGCCCTTGGCGACGACCGGCTTCGAGGGCGTGCCGATGTGCTGGGACATCGGGATGGAAACCCGGGTCGGCAGGGGCAGCGTCTCGACCGGCTTGTGCTCGGTGGCCTGTTTGTACTCGGGCGGGTGGACGCCGCCGCGGAATGTCAGCATCAGACCGCCATTCTATTTTCGCGCGTCCCGCTGTCAAGCCGGCAAGCGCACCGCCCATCTTGACTTGGGAGGCGCGCGACGTATTCTTTGCGCCGTGCGGATACTGGTTACGAGCGCACTGCCTTACGCCAACGGAGATATCCATCTCGGTCACCTCGCCGGTGCCTACCTGCCGGCCGACATCTACGTCAAGTACCACCGGCTCAAGGGTTCGGACGTAGTCTACATCTGCGGCTCGGACGAGCACGGGGTCGCCATCCCGCAGGCCGCGACCAGGCAGGGAGTCACGCCGCGGGTCATCATCGACCGCTACCACGAGCGCATCAAGCAGTCGTTCGCCGACCTTGGCATCGAGTTCGACAACTACTCGCGGACCTCGCTGCCCCTGCACCAGAAGACCGCGCAGGACTTCTTCCGCCGGGTCTACGACAAGGGATACATCAAGCCGCGGGTCACGCGGCAGCTCTACTGCGTTTCGTGCCGGATGTCGCTCGCCGACCGCTACGTCGAGGGCACCTGCCCGTACTGCGGCAGCGACGGCGCGCGCGGCGACCAGTGCGAGGCCTGCGGCCGGTGGACCGAGCCGACCGAGCTGATAGCGCCGCGCTGCAAGACCTGCGGCAACACGCCCGAGCCCAGGGAGACGACCCACTGGTTCTTCGCGCTGTCCGAGTTCCAGGAGCCGCTGCGGAAGTGGCTCGAGTCGAAGCCGGACTGGAAGCCGAACGTCAAGCGGTTCTGCGAGGGCTGGTTCAAGGCCGGGCTCCAGGACCGGTCGGTCACCCGCGACCTCGAGTGGGGCGTCCCGGTGCCGCTGGCCGAGGCCGCGGGCAAGGTGCTGTACGTCTGGCTGTTCGACGCGCCCATCGGCTACATTTCCTCGACCAAGGAATGGGCCGCGCGCATCGGCCAGCCGGACCGGTGGAAGGATTACTGGCTGGACCCGGGCACGAGGCTGGTCCACTTCATCGGCAAGGACAACATCGTTTTCCACGCGATGGTCTGGCCGGCGATGCTGATGGCGCACGGTGACTGGGTGCTGCCGGCCGAGATACCGGCCAACGAGTTTCTCAACATCGAAGGGAAGAAGCTTTCGACCTCGCGCAACTGGGCGGTCTGGCTGCCCGAGTACCTCGCGGAGCTGCCCCCCGACCCGCTGCGCTACGCCCTGGCGCTGAACCTGCCCGAGAACCGGGACGTGGACTTCACCTGGCACGACTACCTGGCCCGCAACAACAACGAGCTGGCCGACGTGCTCGGCAATTTCGTCAACCGGGTGGCGGTCTTCCTGCACAAGAACTACGGCGGCCGGGTGCCGGATGCGACCGCCGACGACGCGGCCGGGCTCGAGGTGCTGAAGGCAATCGAGGATACGACGGTCCGGGTGGGCAAGATGATTGATGGTTTCCGCATCAAGGATGCGGCGCGCGAGCTGATGAACCTGCCGGCGCTGGGCAACCGCTACTTTGACGGCCAGGCGCCGTGGCGAACCTTCAAGTCCGACCGGGTCCAGTGCAACCGGACGATGAACACTTGCGTTCGGCTGGTGTCGGCGCTCGAAGTGCTGTTCCAGCCTTTCCTGCCGTTCACGAGCGCGAAGCTCGGCCGGATGCTGAACCTGGGCCGACGGGGCTGGGATGACGCGGCCCGGCCCGTGGTTCCGTCCGAACTGGGCGAGCCCGAGATTCTCTTCAACAAGATTGAAGATGCGGTGATTGAGGCGCAGGTCGCGAAGCTGGGCGCACCGCCGGAGCCGTCCGTGCCGGCCGCCGAGGAGGATGAGATGCTGGAGTTTGACGAGTTCAGGAGGGTCAAGCTGGTGATCGCGAAGGTGCTCGAGGCCGAGCGGGTCGAGGGCACCGACAAGCTGCTCAAGTTGAAGGTTGACCTTGGGGAAGAACAGCGGCAGGTCGTCGCCGGCATCGGTAGGACTTACGACCCGGCGAGCCTGGTCGGCCGGTCGATCGTGCTGGTGGCGAACCTCAAGCCGGCGAAGATCCGCGGTGTGGAGTCTAACGGGATGCTGCTGGCCGCGGTCGCGGGTGAAGATGTCTCGTTGGTAACGGTGGACCGGGCGATCGCGCCGGGCAGCGAGGTGTCCTGACCTTGCGGGCGCGACGGTCGGCCGGCAACCCCGAAGGGCTGAACATGTTTGACTCGCACTGTCACCTGACCGACGGCAAGTTCCACGAGGACCTGAAACTGGTGTTGCGGCGTGCCTTCCGGGCCGGCGTGCGCGAACTGATGACGGTCAGCGAGAGCTTGCCTGATGCCAGGGAGGCAGTCGCGCTCGCCCTCGGGCAGGAAGGGATGTACTGCTCGGTCGGGGTCCATCCCCACGAGGCTGATGGTTTCCGCGGTCTCGACGTCACGGCGCTGCGCGAGCTCTGCATCGAGCCGTGCATCAAGGCGGTCGGCGAGATCGGGCTGGATTTCTTCCGGAGCATCTCGTCGCGTCCGAACCAGGAGGTGGCGTTCGAGGTGCAGATCGATATGGCGCGCAGCCTCGATCTGCCGATGGTGATCCACGTCCGGGACGCCTCGGGTCGCGCGCGCGCCATCCTGGAGGAGCACGGCTACTTCGTCGGGGTGCTTCACTGCTTTGCCGGCGACCGAAAGATGGCCGAGTGGGCGGTTGAGCGCGGGTTGTACATCTCGCTGGCCGGCAACATCACCTACAACGAGGACCGGCTCAGAACGGTGCTGCCGGTGGTTCCGCGCGACCGCTTGATGGTTGAGACCGATTCGCCCTACCTGCCGCCCGTGCCCGAGCGGGGCGGCCGCAACGAGCCGTCCTTCCTGGTTCACACCGTGCGTCACCTCGCCGGGCTCCTGGACATGACACCCCGTGAGTGCGGGGATCTTACCCGGGAGAACGCCCGGCGCTGTTTCCGGGTGTCCTGATGGAATCGGGCTGCCGTCAACCGGCAGCCGGAGACGGGAAGCGATTCCGGCCGAGCAAGGGCCTCGGGCAGTCATTCCTCACGCACCTGCCGACCGCCGAGTGGATCGTCAATTCGCTTGATCCCGGTCCTGATGACACCGTGCTGGAGATCGGACCAGGTCCGGGAATTCTCACCGGCCGGCTGGCCGGTCGGGTCCGGCAGGTCATTGCGGTCGAGAAGGACGCTCGGCTCACGGGCAAGCTCGAACGGGCGCTGGCCAGTTCGCCCGGCGTCGAAGTGGTGTGCGGGGATTTCTTCGAGTTTGACCTCGCCGGGCTCGGCCCGCTCAAGGTGCTGGGCAACTTGCCCTACAGCGTGTCGTCGCAGATTCTGTTCCGGTTGCTGGATTCGGTCGCCGAATGGACGGTCGCGGTGCTCACTTGCCAGCGTGAGTTCGCGGTCCGCGTGCTGTCCGCTCCGGGCACACGTGACTACGCGCCGGTCGGCATCCTGCTGGACCGGGTCTGCGAGCGCGAGCGGCTGTTCAACATCCCGGCTCACCGATTCCGGCCCCGGCCCGACGTGGTCTCGACTTGTTTCCGGTTGCGGCGGCGGCAGCGGCCGCGCTACGAGCCGGAGGACGAGGAACTGTTTCGGCGGGTGCTCAGGGCGGCCTTCAGCCAGCGGCGCAAGAAGCTATCCAACAACCTCGCGGCTGGGTTCGGGCTGGACAAGCCCGGGGCTGTAGCGCTGCTGATTGAGGCCGGCATCGAACCCGGGGCACGGGCCGAGCAGGTTGAGGGTGAGCGATTCCGCGACCTGGCCGACCGGCTGGCTCAGCGGGTCGCGAGCAGCTCCGAGTAGAAACCCAGGGTCCGGCGGCAGATGTCGGGCCAGGCGTATTCCCGGGCCCGTTCGAGGCCGGCGCGGCGCAGCCGGCCGCCCAAGTCCGTGTCGGTCAGCACCCGGACCAGCGCGTCGGCCAGCGGTGTGGGCTCACCGGGCGGCACGAGGATTCCCTCAACCCCGGTCCTTACGGTTTCGTCGTAGCCCGGGATGCGCGAGGCAACCACCGGCACGCCACTCGCCATCGCCTCGAGTAGCACTATTCCGAGAGTCTCTCCGCCGAGCGCGGGCGAGCAGTAGACCCCGGCCCCGGCGTACCAGCGGGGCAGGTCGTCCCGGGTTGGCCGGCCGCAGAATCGGACCGCGGATTCGATTCCCAGGTCGCGGCAGAGTGCGCGCGCCCGCTTCTCTTCGGGTCCGGTTCCGACCACGTCAAGCCGGGCGCCGGGGAACCGGACCAGCACTTCGGGCAGGGCGCGCAGCAGGACCAGGATGCCCTTGCGTCCGTCGAGCCGGCCCACGAACAGCAGGCGTGGACCGCCGGTGCCGGGCATCGGTTCGAGCCCGGGCCGGAACCTTTTCAGGTCGACGCCGCAGGGAATGATGCGAAAGTCGCCGGGCACGTACGGTTCGGCCGCCTGTCGGGCGCGGTTGGAGATGGCGATGCGGCCGTGGATGCGGCTGAGCTGGCCTCGGAACAGCCGCCGATAGATGCCCGAGCCGGCGGTGTGCAGTCGGAACCCGCCGGTGAGGAACGTAATGAGGTTGACCGACCGGGACCAGCGCAAAGCCCAGTATGATATCTCGGGCCAGAATAGCCCGTGGCAGTGGACGATGTCGAACTCGCGTTCGGAAAGGAAACGGCGAACCCGGCCAGACAATCCCAGGCCTACCGGCAGGGTCGCGAACGAGCGGTTCATCGGCACGAGCACGGCCCGGCCGAACCGGGTTACCGGGAATGGCAGGCGCGAGTCGTCTGAGTGCCGCTTGAACCGGGTGGTCAGCACTTCGACATCGTGGCCGGTCCGATGCAGTTCGAGCGCGAGGTGGTGGACGTGCTCGGTCACCCCGGACGGGTAAGGGTGGAATGCCGCCGATACCAGGCAGATCTTCAGTCGGTTACTCAAGTTCCAGTTCTTCGTAGACTTGCAGCAGCTTGTCGGTTACGAGGTCCCAGGAGAAGGCCTCTGCCCGGGGGCGGGCAGACTGCGCCAACTGGTTGCGCAGTCCAGTTTCGGACAGCACTCGCTTGACCGCGCGGGCCAGGTCCCGGGGGTCACCGGGCCGACATAGGAGGCCGTCCTGTCCGTCGCGGACCACCTCGTCATAGCCCGGGATGCGGGAGGCGACAACCGGCGTGCCCGAGGCCAGCGCCTCGATGAGCACGATGCCCATCGCCTCGCTGCCCAGCGCCGGGGAGACAAATGCCGTCGAGTTCGCGTAGCAGCCGGCCAGTTCGTCGAATGCCACCCGGCCGGCGAACAGCACCGCCGGTTCGACGCCGAGGCGGCCAGCCAGTTTGCGGCAACGTGCCTGTTCGGGTCCGGTACCGCAGACCACCAGCTTCGTTCCCGGGTGGTCGGTCAAGATCTCCGGCAGTGCCCCGAGGAGGACCGCAAGGCCCTTGCGCGGGTCGAGCCGGCCGACGAAGAGCAGCACTGGTCTCGCGTGCGGGAACCAGGCAGGCGCCGGGACACCGGGCCGGAACTCGTCGAGAGCGACGCCGTTGGGAATCACCCGGCAGTCGCGCTCCAGCCACGTCTCGGCCCATCGGCGGCCGGCTTCCGAGACCGCGATCGGTGCCGCGATGTTGCGCCAGCCCGGCCGACAGGCCCTGCGCCAGATGTTGCGGACCGGCTTCGGGATGGCCACGCCGAGGGTGTGGAAGGTGACCGCGCAGGGCCGGCGCGCATTCTCCAGCACCCAGTAGCCCAGGTCGGGGGGAAACAGCCCGTGGCAGTGAATCGCGTCGAACTCGCGGGCCGCGAGATAGCGGCGCACCCGGCCGCGCAGGTTCGGGTGGAACGAGAGCGTGATGCGCGACCGGTTGGCCGGGACGACGGCGGCCCGGGCGATGCGGGTCACGCCCGGCTCCCGGCACGTCCCGTTGTAGGCCAGGGTCAGGACGTGGGGCAGGTGGCCGCGCTGCTCGAGTTTGCGGCGCAGGTTCCAGACGTGTTGGGCAACGCCTGAAGGGTGAGGCCGGTAGGCGGCCGACGCGAGCAGTATCCGCAGGGGTTTCATCCGGTGTGGCCGAAACCGCCCGACGCGCGCCCGGTGGAGGACAACTCGTCGCAGGGCTCGAGTTCGACCGGCGTGAGCGATGCGAAAACCAGTTGGGCGATGCGGTCGCCGGGTTGGACATCGAACGGATCCCGGCCGAGGTTGAAGAGCACGACCTTCACCTCGCCGCGATAGTCCGAGTCCACCGTGCCCGGTCCGTTCAGCACCCCGACGCCGTGTCGCGCGGCAAGGCCGGACCGGGCCCGCACCTGGGCTTCGAGCCCGTCGGGCAGTTCGAGCGCGATGCCGGTCCGGACCACCCGCCACGAACCCGGCCCGACCACGCACTCCTCGGCCGCGGCCAGATCGAAGCCGGACGAGCCCGGGGTCTGGCGGGCGGGCAGGTTGCCGCCCGCGAGCAGCCGGACCCGGACCCGTTGCGACTTCATCGCCAGTCCGCCCGGAATACCAGCCACTGGTCCGGGAACCGGGCAATGAGCGAGTTGATGCGTCCGGCGATGAGGCGCGTCAGGGAAACGATATCGGCGTCGAGGTCGCCCGTGGCCTCGAAGCTCAGCGGCGGGTCGATGTGAATCCGGTAGGGCGGCCGGCCGTGCCGGCCGTCAAACAGCACCGCACCGAGCAGCATCGGGGCGCCGCACTTCAGCGCATACCCGGCCGGGCCGCGCGGGAAGCTGCGCACCGCGTCGAACGAATGGCAGGGAACGCCCCGGCCGGTCAGGTCACGGTCCGAGACCAGGGCCAGCGCTCGACCGGAACGCAGCGCACGGCCGATGCCGGCCTTGTCGGTCATCGGTATCGCGTGCAGCCCGGTTGCGCTCCGGTAACGGTTGAAGGTCCGGGCCCACCCCGAGGGCACCGGTTCAAAGACCGCCGAGACCGGGTAGCCGAGCGCGCCCAGGCAAGCGCCGGCCAAATCCCAGTTGCCGATGTGGGCAGTGACGATGACCGCGCCGCGCCCCTGTTTCAGCGCACGGGCAAGAAGCGAATGGTCGCCCGAGACCAGTTCCGTTACCCGGCGCCGGAGCACCGGGACGCGCAGCAGGTCCAGGTAGTTGGTCACGACGTTGATGAAGGCGCGCCGCGCCATCTGCCGGACCGCGGGTTCGCCCGCGCCCGGGCCGAGGATATGGCGGTAGTTCCGGATCAGCCGCTCGCGCTGGCGCCGGTTCCAGCGAAACGCGAGCCGGCCGGCCAGCCGGGCGATGCGGACGACTATCCAGCGCGGCAGCATGAACTGGGCCAGCGTGGCCAGCGGCATCAGCCACACCAGCGGCGTGCGGCGCCGGGCCATCAGCTTTCGCGGCCGGACTCGGCCGCGTCCTTGGCCAGCTTGTCGGCCCGGCGGTTCTCCTCGCGCGGGACGTGGCAGAGCCGCACCGAAGGCAGCCCGGCCAGCAGTTCCCGCGCTCGCTCGTACAGGGGCCGCAGCAGTTGGTTCTTCACCTTGTACGCGCCGTCGAGCTGACGAAAGACCAGTTCGGAATCGGTCCGGACCACGACGTCGGTATTCGGCCACTCGCGGGCCTGCTCAAGGGCGAGCACCAGCGCCTCGTACTCGGCCTGGTTGTTCGTCCGGCGGCCGATGAACCGGCTCGTCTCGCGCAACACCCGGCCGTCGGCCGAGGTTACGACCACGCCGATGCCGGCCGGGCCCGGGTTGCCGAGCGATGAACCGTCAACGTTGATGAACACGACTGGATGGCCGTCAGCCGGCCGGGCGGTTACTTGTCCGGGACAAGGATGCGGCCGCAGGCCTCGCAGGTGTAGATGCGGTCCTCGCGACCGATTTCCAGCACCCGCTGGGCCGGCACCGGGTTGAAACAGCCGCCGCAACGGTCGCCCTTGCACGACACCACCGCCACGCCGTTCTTGTTCTTTCGGACCCGTTCGTAATGCTTCAGCAGGGCCGGCGGCAGGGACTCGGCCAGCTCCTTGCGATGCGCTTCGCGTTCGGCCAGCGCGGCCTTGATCTCGGCCAGCTCGGTTTCGAGCGACTTCACCTTGCCCTCGGTATCCTGGGCCAGTTCGGCGTGCTCCTTCTCGGCCGCGACCCGCTCCCGCTCGAGCGCCTCGGATTCCTCCATCAACACTATCATCCGGTCCTCGATGCCCGACTTCACCTTCTTCTGGGCCTCGATTTCCTTCAGGAAAGCCTTGTACTGCTCGTTGGTCTTGGCCGAGTAGAGCTGGACCGAGTAGGTCGTTATCTTGTCTTCGGCGGCCTTGAGTTCGACCTCGGCCAGTTTGTACTGTTTCTTGCGGTCGGTGATGCCGGCCTGGGCGGTCTCAAGCCGGGACCGTGCCTTGTCCAGGTCCGAGCGCAGCTTCTCGATGCGATTCGGAACCTCGCCGGCGCGGTCGGAGAGGGTCTTTATGTCGGTGTCCAGTTCCTGCAGGGCGCGCAACTGGATGAACTGCTGCTTCACCGTACCGCCATAAAGCAATCGGGTGTGTCGGCTTTCGCCGGCACACCCAGGTAAGTGGGCGATACCTGACTTGAACAGGTGACCTCTTGCATGTCAAGCAAGCGCTCTAACCAAAGCTGAGCTAATCGCCCGGTTGTCCAGGAGCAAGTCACGTGTGCAGACTATAGTGACCCCGAAACCGGTGTCAAGCGGGCGGGCGAACAGAAAGAAGGGGTTGCCTCTCGGAGGTCAAGAGGGCTAGATGAGCGGCTGATGACTCTCGGCCTTCAGACTGTCGGACATGGTGCCCTGCCGTCGGGGCAGGGGGTCTTGCTCGCTTCCTGCCGGTCAGTTGCCAACCATCCACTCAGCCTGACAATCGGTTTCGAGCCGAGCTATCAGCAGGGGGGTGACCCCTGGGGTCAGTTGCGGGCTCAGGGGCCTGGTCCTTCAGGATGCCGACTTCAACACGGGTGGTCGCGGCAAGCGAGTGCAGGTGACAGTTCCTGAAAAGGTTACGCGTTCCTGTCGGGATTCACCTGTGGAATCCGGGCGTCCCGGTTTCGGCCCTGGGATTCAGGTCCGGCCTTGTCCTCTCGGTCCGGCTTCAGTTACCCGTCCGGTACGGGTTCGGCACGGGCACTCCGGCCGGTTCTCTTGTGCCGAGAGGATTCAAGACACGACCTGTTTCGGAGTACCGACACCGGGTCATGCTTTTCGTCATCGTATCGGGCAGCCGCCCTTGATGCCTTTCTTTTCGTAGTAGCGCTGGTGGTATTCCTCGGCGCGCCAGAACGTTGGCGCGGGTTCGATGGCGGTGACTATCGGCCGGTTGAACCTCTTCGCCTCAGTGAGCTCTTTCACCTTGGCTTCGGCCGCGGCCTGCTGTTCGTCGTTGTGGAAGAATACGACCGAGCGGTACTGGTAGCCGATGTCCGGACCCTGGCGGTTCCTGGTCGTGGGGTCGTGGATGGCGAAGAAGATGTCGAGCAGCTTGTCGTAGCTGACCTTGTCCGGGTTGTATCCGAGCTGGACGACTTCGGCGTGTCCGGTGGTGCCCGAGCAGACCTGTTGGTAGGTCGGGTTCTCGGTTGTGCCGCCGGCGTAGCCGACCGCGGTCCGGTTCACTCCCTCAACCTGTCGGAAGCTGTTCTCAACACCCCAGAAGCAGCCTGCTCCGAACGTGGCCAGTTGCATACTATCCTCCTGTTGCTCGATTGCCACGAGCGGGTTGGCGATCGCCAGTCTACATAAGAACAGCAGAACCCAACTCGCCATGGTATAAGGTCTCACCGGTTGTTAGACCCGGCGGCTCACAAAATGGTGCCCGGTTGGTCAGAAGAACGGTTGGTCGAGAACCACGCGGCCGGAAGGGGAGAAGCGGATGTCCTCCTGTTCGAGCAGGGCGCGTTTCATCGTGAGCCCGCCCTGGAAACCGCCGGGCGAGCCGTCGGAGCGGATGGCCCGGTGGCAGGGGATGACGAGCGGGAAGGGGTTGGTGGCGAGCGCCCGGCCGACCGCTCGGGCCGATGAGGGCGCGCCGACCCGTGCCGCGAGCCGGGCATAAGTGGTTACCCGGCCGCGGGGCACGCGGGATTCAGCGAGCAGGGCCCGGCGCCGGAAGTCAGTGCACTGGTCGAGGGCAAGGATGCGGAGGTCGAAGCAGACCGGCGAGCCATCGAGGAACAGCTCGAGGCGTGAGACGAGCCTGGTCAATGACGAGTTGCGAGTGTCGAGTGACGAATGTGTCCGCGATCTGGAGGCTGAGCCGGGGAGAAGGATGCGGAAGACGCGGAAGCGCGGCCGGTCCTGCCACAGGATGGTGATTGTGCCGAAGCGGGAACGAACCGGGAGATGGTTGATCAGGTTTCGTCCGGTCGCCAACCGTAGACATCGAGCGGGATCTCACCCGCTGGGCCGACCCTGATGCCTTCCTGTTCGAGCAACTGACGCTGGACGCGACCGCCTTCGCCGGTGAGCGATATGCGGCCTTGCGAGCTGATGACCCGGTGCCAGGGCAGGCCGTGGGCCTCGCTCATCGCGTGCAGCACCCGGACCACGAGCCGGGCGCCGCGCGGGTTGCCGGCGAGGCGGGCGAGCTGGCCGTAGCTCGCCACCTTGCCCGAAGGTATCGCCTTGACCAGCCGCGCGACCCGTTGGCCAAAGGATTCGGGCCGGCGGCCGGCATCGGTTCCGGGTGGCACGCTTCAGGGTAGGCCGGAGGAGATGCCTGTCAATTACGGCCGGGGTTTGACAGGCCGCGCACCCCGACTGTATCATCACCGGCGATGGTATCAGCCCGGGCTTTGCCCGAACCGGCCTCGAGGGAGAGCTGAGCTGACCGGCGCGGCGCTGCTGCTGGTATTGCTGGTCGCCGGCCAGTTCGGGCTCGGCGATACGGTCGAGGCGGTGCGGTTCGAAGGCAACCGGGCATTCTCCGGCCGGGCGCTCCGAACTGTCGTTACCCTACGTAAGGGGCAGCCTTTGGTCGAGGCCCGGGCAGCGACCGATGCCAGGTTGCTCGAGCGGTTCTACCGTGATAACGGGTTCCGAGCGGCCGAGGTCGAACCCGGTATCCGGGCCGGTCGGCGTCAACAGGTCGTTACTTTCCAGGTGAGCGAGGGAACGCGCTCGGTGGTGGCCGGCATCGGGTTCGAGGGCAACCGGTTCTTCACCGACCCCGAGCTGCTGGCCGTGTTGCCGGTGCGCGCCGGCGACCGTTTCGGGGCTGGCCAGCTCGTCGCGGCTGAGAACGCGATTGCCGCGCGCTACACGAACTCGGGGTTTCCATTCGCCGTGGTGGAGGCCGCGTGGCGATTCGAGGACACGCTGGCGTATCTCGATGTCGTTGTCGAGGAGGGCAGTCGCTGTCACGTCGCCGCCGTCCGGGTGCGGGGCAACACCAGCGTGCGCACCGCCACCATCCTGCGCGCGGCCGAAGTGCGGGCGGGCGTGCTGTTCCGTCGCGACCGGCTGCTCGCCGCCCAGAGCCGGCTCTACGCCACCCGGCTGTTCCGGCGGGTGATGTTCTACGTGCTGAGGCCCGACTCGACCAAGGACAGCGTCGTCATCCGGTTCGACGTGACCGAGCAGGCCTACCGGGCCGCGTCGTTCGGCGGCGGGTTCGAGGCGCTGCCGTGGCGCGCGCTCGCGACGGTCGGCTGGGAGCACGCCAACCTGTTCAACCGCGGCCACCAGTTCGAGGCCGGGGTCGAGTACAGCCCGAACTTCACCGGCGACTTCCGGGTGTCGGTGGACGCGACCTACCGGATTCCCTACCTCATCCTGACCCGGGTGGACTTCTCGACTCACCCTTTCGTCTATTACGAACTGGCCGACACCAGCGTGCGGCGCGAGTACGGCATCGAGACCGGCTTGAGCCGCAACTTCCTGCCGGAGTTCAGCCTCGGGCTGTTCAACCGGTTCCGGCTGGTTGCCGACACGACCTCCGGGTTGACAAACTCGCTGGCGCTCAACGCCACCTGGGACGACCGCGACGACGTGCTCGATTCGCGCCGCGGCTTCTACCTGCGCGCTGGGGCCGAGGCGGCCGGCGGCCTGCTGGGCGGGACTAACGACTTCGACCGGTTGACCGGCGAGGCGCGCGCGTTCCTGCCCCTGCCGGCCGGTTTCGTGCTCGCCGGCCGGGCGATGGCGGGCGCCGGTTTCCCGCGCGAGCGGACCGCCACGATACCCTACTACGAGGCGTTCACGCTCGGTGGCCGGAACAGCCTGCGTGGCTACGCCGAGCGTTCGTTGGGCCCGGACTCGACCGGGCCGGACAGCCTGGGAGGATTTCGGTTCGGCCCGCGGGTGCTGAACACCAGCCTCGAGCTGCGCTCGCCATACATCTTCGGTTGGGTCGGGTTCGTCGCGTTCGCGGACGGCGGCGAGGTGGCTCCGGCCGACGAGGGCCTGACGCTCGCGGCTTTCGAGTACAGCGCGGGCGTCGGGGTGCGGGTGCGCACTCCCATCGGCCCGGTGCGGGTGGACTGGGGCAAACGGTTGAAGGACGCGCCGGCCGGGGACCGGGGTCGCTTCTACCTGGGATTGCTGCATGCGTTCTAGGCGAGTGGCAGCACAGCAGAAGCCCCGGGTGGCATTTGTGCGGAGAGGCCGGGCGGGGGGCGGGCCGTGGTGAAGCGACGGTGGCGGACCGGGTGCCTGGTTGCCGTGTTCGCGGCGGTGGCGCTGCTCGGCGCGCTGGTGCTGTTGCGCCAGCCGGTCGGCCGGTTCGTGCTCGCGCGGGCGCTCGGAGTCGTCGCCGGCAAGTTGGGCGTCGAGGTGAGCTACCAGCGGGTTGAGGGAAACCTCTACCGCAACCCGCGGTTCGTCGGCGTCAGGCTCGCGATGGACGGCCACGCGGCCGAGGTCGACGAACTGGCGATCCGCTACGACCCTCTCGGCTTCCTGCGCGGTCGCATCCCGGTTTCCGAGCTGGTCATCGTTCGGCCCCGGGTCGCGCTCGGCCCGCTGGCCGGGCCGGACACGACCGCCGGGCTCGAATGGCAGTTTCCCCGCCTGAACTTGCGGCGGCTGTCACTGGTAAACGGCGAGCTGTCATACCTGGGCGAGCCGCGGCTGGACTCGGTCAACCTCGAACTCGGGGCGAGTTCCGTGCCCGGCCGCGCCCGGCTGTCGGTGCGCAGCTTCTCGGCCCGGCTGGTCCGGGAAGATATCCGGCTGCGTCAACTGACCGCCCAGGCGTATGCCACGCCCGAGTCGCTGGTGCTGGTGTCGGCCGAGATTGCCACCGACCGGTCGGCTCTGGCCGGGGATTTCCGGCTGCGGCTTGCGGGCCCGGGTGTCGAGGGCACGGTTTCGAGCTTGCGGGTCGACCTCGCCGAGTTCACCGACTACCGGGGCCTGTTTCGAGCGAGCGGCTCGGCCAGCCTCGACACGACGGGGCGCAAGGCCGAGCTCGACTACTCGGCTGAGGGGTCCGAGTTCGAGGGCCTTCTCCCGCCGCGCCTGGACGGAAGCCTGAAGCTGGACGGCGACCGGTTGACGTTCACCGCCGCGGGTGAGGACACGCTCCTGGGCCGGTTCCGGGTTGACGCCGCGGTTGACGTGGTCGGGTTGCGTTACTCGGGGACGGCCCGGCTGCGCGGCGCGTCGCTGCGCCCGCTGGACCCGGGCCTGCCGGACGTGCGGTTCGACGCCGACCTCGATTTCGGCGGAGTGAAGGCCGACTCGGTGGGGATGAGCCTGCAGGGCAAGCTGGCGGACTTGGGGATTGACACGCTCAGGCTCGTGGGCAGCTACCGGTCGGGACAGGTCCGGGTGAGCGAGCTCGAGCTGAACGGCGGCAGCGGCCGGCTCTGGGCGAGCGGCAGCCACGACGGCGGGGTGCTGGCCGGCCGGTGCCTGTTGGATTCGTTTAACCTCGGCCTCGCCGGCCGGCTGGCCGGGATTGACATCCGCGGCCGCGTGTGGGGCGTGGCGCGCGGCTCGGGCACGCTCGACAGCTTCGCTCTCGCCGCCGGCCTGAGCGGCCACGGCGTTGCCGGTCCAGGGTTCGAACTGCGGCGGCTGGCGATGGACTGCGACGCGACGCTGGGCCGCTCGCTTGAGGGGCGCGTGGCGGTCGGCGCCGAGGACGCGACAATCGGCGGGGTCGTGCTTGAGGCGGTCCAGCTGACGCTGCTCGACTCGGACCTTGACCTGCGTGTGGACCGGGAGCAGGACCGGTTGCTGGTCCGGGGTGAGGCGAGTGTCGGCCGCGACAGCGTCGACCTCGGCGTGACGATGTTCCGGTTCGCCGCGCCGACCGAAACGCTCGAGCTGGCCCGGCCTTTCCGTGCAAGCTGGGGGCCGCAGGGGCTGGCCGTGACCGGGCTGGAGTACGAGGTGGCCGATGGGATGCTGCGGCTTGACGTCAGCCAGTCCGGCAGTGCGGCCCCGGTGGTCGACCTGCGTGCCGACTCGGTGGACCTTCGCAAGCTGCAGAAATTGCTCGGGCTGGATTTCGAGCTTTGGGGAACGGTGAGCTTGGCGCTTTCCGGGCAGGATACATTTGCGCTCGCGCTCGAGGGCGGCGACCTGGAGGCGCCGGCGATCGGGCTGAAGCTCAAGTCGCTGGCGCTCGCTGCAGGCCTGACCCGCGAATGGCTGAGCCTCGACCGGCTGGCGCTGGTCCACGCCGTCGAGACGACGGTCGTTACCGGTACGGTCGGCTACACGCTGGCGCCGCGATTCGAACTGGGCGATGTGAACCTTGACGCCAATCTCGCCGACCCCGGTCCGTGGGTGCTGTTCTTCCTCGACCCGACGCTCCGCCTCGAGCGAGGCAAGCTGTACGCCGAGCTGGCCCTGCGCGGCGAGCTGATGAACCCGGACCTTTCGGGCCGGGCCCGGATAGTCCGCGGGGTTCTCGCGGTTCCGCCGATTAACACCGTGGCGGAGAACGTCAACGCCGAACTCACCCTGCGGCGCAACCGGATCGTGCTGGAGAAGCTGTCCGGTGGCTCGGGCACCGGTACCATCACCGCGTCGGGTTTCGTGGACCTCGGCCGCGACTGGCAGGTAGACACGTTGTTCTTCTCGGTCCGGCCCGATAAGGCGACCACCAATCCCATTCCCGAGGTATTCGCGGTGGTCAGCGGCTGGCTTGACCTGGCCCTGGCCGCGGACCGGCCGTTGTCGATCGAGGGCGACGTGGATGTCGAGGAGGCGCTGCTTGCTTTCGGGTTCGGCCAGACCGCGGCCCCGGCGCCGGCGGGCGATTCCGCGCCGCTGGTGTTTGACGTCCGGGTGCGGGGCGACCGGGACATCTGGCTGCGCAACCAGCTGGTCGACATCGAGCTGTCGGTTGATATGGCCATCCGTCAGACGATGGCGGGCGCGCTCTACACCGGGCAGCTGGCCACGCGCCAGGGCAACATTTACTACCTCGACCATACCCTGCGGGTGACGCGCGGGGTCATCGCCTTTGACAACATCGAGCAACTGAACCCGGCGCTCGATATCGTCGCCGAGCTGCCGGTGAGCGGCAAGGCGGACAATCTGCCCGAGCGCATCCTGCTGACCCTATCCGGTACGCTTGAGAAGCCGGAGTTCCGTTTCAGTTCCGAGCCGGCAGGTTGGGATGAGAACGAGATAATCACCTACCTGACGCTCAACGTCACCACCGCCGAGCTCTCGGCCCTGGAGAACCGGGAGGAGGTCGCCCGCTACCTGTCGGGCCGGCTGCTGGGAATCTTCCAGACCCAGGTGACCAAGCAGGTCCGCAAGTGGATATCGCTCGACGCGCTCAGCTTCGAAAGCGAGCTCACCGGCGGCGAGGGCTACAAGGTGACGGTGGGCAAGTATGTCGGCCAGAACATCTACGTCACCTACACTCAGAATTTCACCGGCGACATGCTGCCCGAGTTCCGGGTCGAGTACTACCTCGACCGGCGCAACGAGATCGTCGGCGCCCGCAACGAGGACGGGCGGTTCTCGGTGCTGTACCGGTTCCGCCTGCGCTACTAGCGGCGCGGCGATGGCCGTTTCCCCGGGCTGCCGGTACTGTGATGTCGTCATTCCCCACGCCCGGCTCGACGAGCTGACCTATGCCTGCGGCACGGTGGACCCGCCGCCCGCGCCCGGCGACTGCGTCGAGGTCCGGCTGCGCGGCAGCAGGCGCCGGGCAGTGGTCGTCCGGGTGCGGGACGACTGCCCGGTGAGCCGAGTGTTGCCGGTGGACCGGGTTGTGGAGCGCGGGCTGGTCGGGCCGGGCTTGCTCGAGCTCGCGGACTGGGTTGCCGGCTACTATTCCGGCCACCGGGGCGAGGCGCTGGGCGCGGCCCTGCCACGCGGCATCTGCGGCTACCGGCCGCGCAAAGAGGAGGAAGAGCCCGCGGCTTCCCGGCCAGGGCCGGGTTCTTTTCCGCCGCCGGTGGAGTACGGGCGGTTCGGGGCCTGGTTCTCGGGCCGCGACAGCGGCCGCGGGGAGCTGGTCCGCGGCTTCGTGGCCGGCGCGCTGGTCCGCGGCCAGGCATTGGTGCTCGTGCCCGAGCACGAGCTGGCCCGGTGGCGGCAGGCGCTGGCCGGGTTGGCCGTGCTGGTTGAGTATCATTCCGGCCTGGCGATGAGCGCGCGCAAGCGGGCCTGGCGCCGACTGCGCAAGCGCGCGGGCAGCGTCGTGCTGGGCGTCCGTTCGGCGGTGCTGGCGCCGCTGGAGCCGCTGGACGGCATCGTGGTTGTGGATGAGCATCAGGACGTGTTCAAGGAGGAGCGACATCCGCGGTTCAACGCGCGCGACGTCGCGGTCGTGCGCGCGCAGCGGGCGGGTTGCCCGGTACTGCTGCTCAGCCGGACACCTTCGCTCGAGACCTTTCGCAACGTCGCCGCCGGCGTCTACCAAGAGCTGGACCCGCTGCCCGGGCCGTCCGCCCGGCCCGAGACGATGGTGGTGGACCTGCGGCGGCATCGCGACGAGGTTCTGTCGCCGTTGCTAGCTCGCCAGCTCGAGGCCGCAGCCCGGGATGGCGTTGCCCTGCTCTACGTCAACCGGCACGGAATCAGCCGCAACGTTTGCTGCCGCGAGTGCGGCGCGGTGGTAGAGTGCCCCGAGTGCCGTGTGCCGGAGGTACTGCAGGCTGACCGTTCGCTGGTCTGCGGGAGTTGCGGGGCGCGCCGGGCCGCGCCCGAGGTCTGCCCGGCCTGTGGCGGGGCGGTGTTCCGGTTCCGGGCCCCGGGCATCGAGCTGGTGGCGCGCGCGGTCGAGGAGCGGCTCGAATCCGGCGCCAGGGTCGAGCGGCTTACCGGCGGCGCGGACCTCAACCTTGCAGGGATGGAGTCCGGCGTGGTGGTAGGGACGAAGACGCTGCTCTTCCGGGACTGGCCCTCGACAACCCGGCTCGTTGGAGTGGTGAACTTCGACTACGACCTTGCGCTGCCCGACTTCCGGGCCCGGGAGCGGGCTTTCCAGGGACTGGCCGAGATCGAGCGGCGCTGCCGTGGGCTGGGGGCGCGGCTGCTTGTCCAGACCTGGCGGCCCGAGGAACCGGCGCTCGGTGCCGCGCTGGCCCTTGACGCAGCCGGTTTCTGCCGTGCCGAGCTGGAACGGCGCGAGGCGATGGCGATGCCGCCGTTCCGGCGTCTGGCCGTGGTCGAGGCGACCGGCGAGGGCGAGGGGGCGGTGCGCAATCGGCTCGAGCGGCTGGCGCGGCGGCTGTCCCGCGAGCCGGGCATCGAGGCGCTCGGGCCCGCACCGGCACCCACGGTCCGGGGCCGGTTCCGGTGGCGGCTGCTGGTGAGCTGCCCGCGCAACCGGCGGCCGGGTCCCGTACTCGGCCGGCTGGTCGAGTCCGACCGGCGGGTTGAGGTCCGGGTCGACGTCGACCCGGTCAGCCTGTTCTAGTCAGGGACGACAACCGGTTCGAGGCGGCGCAGGTTGTCGCGCAGCACGCGCGCGGCCCGGGAGTCGGCCGTGGTGTCGAGCAGCGCCGCGGCCGCGCCGTAGGCGGTGAGGGCGGCGGTCGAGTCGCCGGTTGCCTCGTACGCGAGGCCGAGGTTGTTGAGCGTGGCCGGCAGCAGCGGGTCGGCCGAGTCTTCGGGCGCGAAGTGGCGCGCCTGCTGGTAGAAGACCAGCGCGCTGTCTGCGAACCCGCGCGACTGGAACAGGTACCCGGCGCAGAACGCGGCCCGGAACTGGCGCGAAGAATTGCTGCCCGCGGCGGCGATTTCCTTGCGGAACTCGTTGAGGGCCCGGTCGGGCGCGGCCGACTGGTAGTAGCAGTAGCCCAGCAGTTCGTGGACGTAGGCGAGCTTGTCCGCGGGAGCCGGCTTGACCAGCGACCGCAGGCGGTCAATGGCCGTCGGCCAGTCGCGCTCGGCGACCAGCGAGTCCACGACCAGGAAGCGCGGGGCGAGGTCTTCGGGCGGCTGGAAACCGGCGGTGTCGGGCTCGATGTCGCCCATCATCCGGGTCAGCGCGGTCAGGTCCGGGTTGGCCGACGCGAGCACCGGGATGATGATGTCGGGATTGGTCGCGGTGGTCAGGGTTCGCGCCAACATCACCAGGGCGAACACGGCCACCACGCCGATGATCGCCCAGAGCACCCAGCCCGGGAACTCCCGTTTCTTCTTCCCGGCACGGCGGCGGTCGGGACGTTTGTGCGCCACGGCGGGATGATAGCCGGGGATGGGCGGCTGTCAAACCGGGCACCTTAACAGGAACTTGACGAGGGGGTCGGGGGAGGGTATAATCAGCCAGTTGGGGAAGGAAGGGAACGAAACAAGCTGAGTTGGCAATTTGGGCCGGAGGCCAGGACACCTCCCCATGCACGGCTCACCGCCGTGCATCACCCACCCCTGTAACCCTAACCCTTCCTGGCGCCGGCCCTTTTAATTTCGGCTGGAATGTCTGGCTGCGCCCCGGGACTCCCGGGGCGCGAGCTTCGTCAGGGGCCTGGCGGTCGGGAGTCGGCCGGCTCGACGTGGACCACTACCGAGGCAACCTCGGGGAACTCGGCGTACAGCCGGCTCTCGACCTCGGACGCCAACGAGTGCCCGGCCCGGACCGTGATGTTCCCGTCAACGAGCACGTGGATGTCCACTTCGACGAGCCCGCCCGAGCGTCGCGCCCTGAGGGCGTGGAAGCCGGTGATGCCGGGAATCGAGCCGATGACGGCCGCCATCCTCTGCTGTTCTTCCGGGTCGGGCGAGCGGTCGGACAGCTCGCGGGCGGCGTCGCGGGCGATGCGGACCCCGACGTAGACGAGGAAGGTGGCGAGGACCACGCCGGTGAGATGGTCCAGGAACTGCCAGCGCGGGCCGCCGAGCAGCGTGCCGGCGATGCCGGCCGCGGCCGCGACCGATGAGAACGAGTCGGTACGGTGGTGCCAGGCATTGGCGATGACCGCCCGGTTGCTGGTGCGGCGGCCGACCGTCCGGGTTAGCCAGAACAGGACCTCCTTGAGCAGGATCGAGGCGACCGCGACCCAGAACGGCCACCAGTTCAGCGGTCCGGTGTGGCGCTCGCCCAGGGTTACGAGGCTGTGGATGCCGACATAGAGCGCGGCGGCGACGAGCAGGAAGCCGACGAAGAGCGTCACCAGCGATTCGTAACGTTGGTGGCCGTAGTGGTGGTCGGCGTCGGCCGGTCGCCGCGCGGCGCGGATGGCCCAGAGCACGGCCAGGTCGGATGCGAGGTCGGAGAGGCTGTGCAGGCCGTCGGCAATCAGCGCGGTCGAGTGCCCGGCGAGACCGACGCCGGTCTTGCCCAGCCCGAGCCCTGCGTTGACGACGATGGACAGCGCCGTTACCCGGCGCTCGGCGCGGATCCCGGCCTCGCTGGTCACGCCGTCAATTTAACGCTGCCGGGCAGCCTGTCAACGTCGCGGGTTGACTGGCCCGGGAATCGGGTCACAATCAGCCGGCGCTTTCCGTACCGAAAGGAGACCGGATGCGACTGAGGATGTTCCTGGCGCTCGCCGCGCTGGTGGCGGCCGCGGCGGCGCAACTGCCGGGCGTGGTGGACACGGTCGGCGGCACGACCTTCGATAACCAGAACTCGGGGCCATCGCTCCGGATGCTCTACCGTGACCCCCAGTTCGGCATCCACGTGGCCTGGACCTTCAGCGTCCAGCCCGGTGGCTCGCAGTGGCCCGACCGGACGATGTACTACAACTTCTATGACTACGGCACCGGCGAGTGGAACTGGGTGGAACCGGACTACATGAACTCGGGTATGAACTCGCAGACCCGGCGCACCGGCTACGGGACCATTGACGTGGACCCGGCCGACGGCGCGGCGCTGGTAACCGGTCACTACAGCGCCGGCGGGATGCCTCCGGAGTTCTGCCCGACGGTCCAGCGCGACCTCGCGCCCGGGTCCGGGCTGTTCGACGAGTGCGTCGGCGCGCCGACCCTGGCCGGGTACTTTCTGCCGGTCGTCGGCGTGGACGCCTCGGCCAACATCCACCTCCAGCTCGTCAAGTTCCAGGCCTCCGACAACCTCTACTACTCGCGCTCGACCTTCTGGTGTACCTGGGACGACCCGGAGTTCTGGAACCAGTCCGGCGCCTACGGTCATAACCTGACCGCTTCCCACGCCTCCGAAAAGGTGCTGGCCACCTGGATGATCGGCAACGACGACTCGACCGCGCTCCGGTACCGGTTCTCGAGCGACGCGGGCGCCAGCTGGGACCCGGTGACCGAGCTGACCCCTTACCCGGCGTACGGCGGCGATACCCTGACGGTCGGCGCGCGGGGCGCGTCGGTCATCTTCGACCGCGACGACAACTGGCTGCTTGTCACCACCCTGCTGCCGGTGGTGGGCGACACGGCGTACCAGAACCCGGCCCAGCTCTGGATGTACAACTCGGGCACGGCCGAGTGGCGGCGCGTCCGCCGGGCGGAATCGCACGCGCTGGCCGGCGGGCTCGGGTCGCACGCGGCCATCTGCGACCGGCCGAGCCTGGGCCAGGACCCGGCCTCGGGCCGGCTCTACTGCGCGTGGGAGGAGTTCGACTCGACCAACGTCGAGCCGAGCACCGGCCTGCTGCGGGCCGACGTGTGGCTGGCCTGGTCCGACGACGGGGGCGCGAACTGGAGCCAGCCGCAGCTGCTGGCACCGACCGACGAGACCTCGAAGCGCTTCCCCCACGTCGGCGCCGACTGCTCGGGCGACTCGGTGGCCGTCGGCTGGGTCCAGGACGTCATCGCCGGGTTCAACGTGGACGAAGTGGGCGCGGTCTCGGACAACCCGGTCTGCGTGTGGCACGGCCGGGTGACCGGCATCGCCGAACAGCCGGGCAAGCGGGTCGAAAGGCTTGGCGCGCGGCCCAACCCGTTCCGCGCCGGGACGGCCATCAGCCTGCAGCCGGCAGGCCGGCGCCCCGAGACGGTCAGCATCTACGATGCCGCCGGCAACCTCGTCCGGGTCCTGGCCGTGGGCCGCGACCCGTCGGCCGTCGTGTGGGACGGCCGCGACGGCTCCGGCCGCGAGGTCCAGCCCGGCTGCTACCTCGCGCGCTGGCGGGTCGGCAACAGCCTGCGGACCGGCAAGCTGGTCAAGGCCAGGTAGGGAGGACCGATGACGCTGCTGCTGACACTGGTCCTCGTCGCCCAGCCGGCCGCCCCGATGAGCTGCGGCACCCCGCTGTTCCTTCGGATGGCCCGGGGAATCGACGCCCCGGCCCGCGTCACCTCACCCCGGCCGGCCGAGCCGCCCCAGCGCGGCGATACGCTGACGCTCTGGATATGGAACATGAGCGTGATGCCGCCTACCCAGTTCCAGGCCGAGTTCGTTGTCTTTGACCACGGGCCGCACTGCTACGTGATGGTCCACGACTCGGTGCTGGCCGCGGGCCTGGTGGACTCGGCCGACGCGGCCCGCATCGTCGAGCGGTTCGACCATTCCAGCCCGCGCGACTCGACCAAGGGCGTCTGGGACCACAACACCGAGGTGCTGGGGATGCCGCCGGACGAAATCGACCAGGACTCGGCCATCTACCTCATCTACTACAACATCGGGACCTTCATGGGCAGTTCGTTCGACGGGTTCTGGATGGCGTTCGACGAATACTACGACACCACCTCGATGCGGCTGTACGGCTACCACTCGAACGAGATCGAGTGCGTCTACCTCGACTGCCACCCGAACAACCCCTCGTCCGACTACCGGGTCGCCATCGCCGCCCACGAGATGGGGCACATGATCAGCTGGAACTACGACCGCGCGGAATCGCTCTGGGTCCAGGAGGGAGGCTGCGAGCTGGCGATGTGGCTGTTCGGCGCGCCCGACCCGATATCCGGGTTCCCGGGCAACCCGGACAACGACCTGACCCGCTGGGACGGCAACTGGTCGGACTATATCAAGACCTACCTGTTCTTCCTCTACCTCTACGAGCAGTACGGCGGCCGCGTCGGCACCGACCTCATCCGTAATATCGTCGCCTCGCCGGTGGTCAGCATCGGCGGCATTGACGAGGGGTTCGCCAACACCGGGCTCGTCGAGCGGTTCGAGGATGTGCTCGACCAGTGGGTGCTGGCCAACCGCATCAACGACACCGCGTTCCTCGGCGGCCGGTACGGCTACTTCGGCGAGACCGTGCCGCGGTTCTCGGTCCAGGGCTATCACTACACCTACCCGGTGGACCGGAACGGCTCGCTCAACCGCTGGGCCGGTGAGTACCTGCTGTTCCAGGAGGCAACCGACCTGTCGCTCACCTTTGACGGCGCGGACGCGGCTGACTTCCGGCTCTACGTCGTCGGGCTGGACACCGTCGGCCACCGGTTGCTGCTCGATTCGGTCCCGCTCGACTCGGTCCAGTACGGCGAGTACAGCCTGCCCGGCCACGACTACCAGTCGGTCTACCTCGTGCCGGTCAGCCACTACCCGTACGGCGCGCAGGGCTACCGCTACACCGCGAGCGCGACGGGAATCGAGGAAAAGGCGGAAGGCGGAAGGATGAAGGCGGAGGCCCGGTTGCCGAGCGTCGTGCGGGGAGTGCTCAATCTCGGCGCGGGCTTGGGACACGATCCCATTTCGCAGGGCCGAAATGGGTCATGTCCCGCGCTGCTGCTCGACGCGACGGGACGCGAAGTGATGCAGCTTCGGCCCGGCGCGAATGACGTCAGCGCAATCGCGCCCGGCGTTTACTTCGTCAAGCAGTATTCAGCATCCAGTAGTCAGAATCCAGTAGCGCTCAGCCGGGTTGTCATAGCCCGCTAAGCACGGGCAAAACCATCACGCGGGCGGGGCTCTCCCGCCCGTTTTGCTTCGCCCGGGCATTCCCTTCCTCGCCCCGAAGGGGAGAGGATGGAGGTGAGGGGGTTTCTTGGATTGCGGCAGCCCTGCTGCTGCTTTGTCCTGTCCGCCCTGGCCCGGCCGCGCTTGAGACCCTTCACTGCGTTCAGGGTGACAGAAGGGTGATGTCGCGGTCGGCATCGTGCCCCGTGTGGCGACCTCCCGCTTGACGAATCCCCGGCCCGGACTATGATGCGGTGATGCTGCGGGCGTGGATGATTGCGGCGGTGGTGGTGGTGCTGGGATGCGGCGGGGTCGAAGCGCCGGTCGAGCAGCCGTCGCTTCAGTCCGGGGACAGCAGCACCAGTGCGCGCGAGTCTGCGGTCAGCCATGAGCCGCCAAGGTGGGTGGAGCCGCCGCCGCTCACTTCACCAGAGGTCTACCCTGCCGCGAGACTGGAGCGAGTCGACACGGATGAGGGGTCGGATCTTTACGACAAGGAGTTCGAGCTCACCCTGGCTGATGGCCCGGCGCAGATGACATACCTGGAGTACCTTGACAGGTTCAGCTACTACCCGGCAGTTCGAAAGGACAGCCTGTGGCAGAAGCTCGAGCAGCACCCGTTCTTCGAGAGGGTCGTGCCTGGAGCCAGCTTCTACGTAACGCCAGAGAATAAACTGGTGGCGTCACTTGGGGAACGCCTCTATTTCATGGACAGTGACTTGAACTTCCTGCTGGAGGACTGCGGCTGCGAGTTCCTGCCCGACGAACTGTCTGGCTGGGTCCGCCTAGACGTATTGCTGAAGATCATGCTGCGCAACCTGCGCGGGGGGTTCTGGCATGCGGACGTTCCGCCCGACCCGGTTCTCCCTGAAGTGGAAATCACACGGGTCGTCTACATCGAGGTCCCGCCGGACGTCAACGACAACCCATACTTCATCCCACCGGGCTTTCCGTACCTCATTCAGGTGCACTACCGGTTACCGGGCGTGTGTGATTCCATGTGGGTCCTGACCGCAGCGGCAAGGAAGGACGGGAAGCTGAGGCTTTTCCCCAGGGGCGGGGATCTGCCCCCCCCGCGGCTGATATGGGAAGGGGAGAACTGACCCGTGACGGCCCGGGCGTGGATGATTGCGGCCGCCAGCCAGGGCTTGGGACACGATGAGGACAAGGAGGAAGGCGGAAGGATGAGGGCTGAGCAGGACAGGACTGCCATCTTCAAGGTCGTCATCCAAAGGTAGCTGGAACCCGGTCGGGAAGGCGGGCCGGCAGGGAAACCGGCTTGCCTTCGTGTTCGAGAGCCGGAGCCGGTTCCTGAACCCTGTCGCAGTCGGAGTGCGGGCCGCTTGCCCGGACGCAGTCGCGTTCGGGACAAGAACTACCGACCCGAGGACCAGCCCGATGTCATTGCGGAACCGGCCCTGCAATCGGTTCCCAGGCAGGAAGCCGATGCCACTTTCGTTCGCCAGCGAAGCTGCAACCAAGGACGGATTGGGAAGCGGGTCGGGAAAGCGAAACCCGGCTGGGGACCTACCCCGGGACGGGGGACCACGAAACTCGACAGAGGGGATAAGACATTTCGGGACAACCAGTTACGAGACAATTCCAGCGCGCGACGAGTGATAAACCGGTTTATCATTACTCGCGCGAAATTCGAGCGGCAAGCGGAGGTAACCACGAAGACACGAAGAGCAGGATGATGGTTGAGGACCGAGGACAAAACACCAAGGCACCAAGAGCAGGAAGACCAGAAGTGAGGTCAGAAGGCAGAAGTCAGAGCGCTGAAGTCAGGACCGCGGAGTTGATTCAAACACCAAGGCACCAGGAGCACCAGGGGTCGGACACGGTGTACGAAGGCACGATGAGCGAACCGGCCGTCAGCCGCCAGCTTCTGGCTGTTGGCTGTGACCCGTCGGCCGCGAGCCGTCAGCCGTTTCCGCCGTCAGGAGGCGAGGCTATTTGAGCTCGAGCTTGATGCCGTTGCGGGCGCAGAGCTTGCGGGCTTCTTCGAGCTCTTCTTCGGTGGCCTGGGCCACGATCTCGGGCGGGACAGTGACCGTCCGGGTGCCGGAGTTGATGGCATTGTTGACGTAGCCGAGCAGTGCCGACATTTCGAGTTCCTTTCTGTGAGTCCTCACCCGCCCGACGGTTCGGGCGCGGTTTCGGGTTCGACCGGGAGCGGGGCGATTTCCGTGAGCCTGGCCAGGGTCTTCTCGGCCCACTGCCTGACCTCGGTTGCCTTGACGTCCTGGTAGAACTGCGGGCCGAGGGTCGCGCCCGACCGGGCCGGGACGAAGTGGCGCTGGACGAGCGTGGGCAGGTCCCAGCGGTTGGGGGAGCCGGCGTAGTCGCAGTAGCGGCGCTCGCGGAGCTGGTCCGGCGCAAGCAGGATGATGTCCTGGAGCGCGTTGCAGATGTTGCAGCGCTGGGTTTCGTTCTCACAGCGGACCTCGGATTCGAGCAGGTAGTCGGCGACCGGGTTGGACGTGCCGCCGCAGGCGGCGATGAGCAGCAGGACGGCGGTCAGGATGAGCAGGCCTGTAACCGTTGTTCGATTCATCTTCACCTCTCCGTAGGGCGAGAATACGTTGCCGCGGAGGAAATGTCAAGGTAAACCACGGAGAGGACCAGTCAACCACAGAGACACAGAGAAGACAGGAGTGAGGAGGGAAGACTGAGGAATGGGGAGAGGACCATCAACCGCCAAGAGCGCCAAGCAGATAACCACAGAGACACAGAGAAGACAGGAGTGAGGAGGGAAGACTGAGGAATGGGGAGAGTACCATCAACCGCCAAGAGCGCCCAGCAGAGAACCGCAGAGGCACAGAGGGGACAGAGTGAGGACCGAAGAACCATGGACTATGAACCATGAACGATGAACCGGCAACCAACCTGGCCGCGAGCTGTCGGTTCCGCCACTCGAACCCTTGAACCCTTGAATCCTAGGACCCTTCTTTCCCGCGGGGTTGACCTGTTGTATCGCGGCGGTATGCTTGTCGCCCTTGTCAAGAACCAACCTGCCCGACGATTTCGTTACCGAGGAGGCGCAGTGAAAATCGCCGTCTGCGTGAAGCGAGTCCCCGACATTTCCGAGGCGGACGTGAAGGTCGACGCCTCGGGCCGGGACGTGGTGAAGGACCGGTTCCAGTTCACCATCAACGAAGCCGACAATTACGCGCTGGAAGAGGCGCTGCTCTTGAAGGAAGCCCAGGACGGCGAAGTGACCCTGGTCACGGTCGGCGGCCCGGAGGCGGTCGAGGTGCTGAGGATGGGCCTGGCCAAGGGCGCGGCCCGGGGCGTGCGCATCGACAGCTCGGGATTCGAGGACGCCGACGGACTGGCGCTCGCCCGCGCGCTCGCCGGGTTCTTCAGGAGAGAGGAATTTGACCTGGTGCTGACCGGGTGCATCGCCCAGGACGTGGAGGATTCGCAGGTCGGGCCGGCGCTGGCCGAGGCGCT
>JAFGQF010000065.1 GCA_016935775.1 Caldifarciminota bacterium | reverse complement strand
GTCCCGGCAACGTGTCGAGACCGAGCAGCCGCATCTCGAGCAGGCGGGTGCTGACCGCGGCGGTGTCGGCAACCGTTTCGATCGGCGCGGTCTCGTAGTCGAGGAACAGGTAGTCGGGCGCGGGGAAGTCCAGCGCCGTCATCAGATCGTGCGCCGGGACGTCGGACCGGCCGCGCAGGAACCGGTCGGCCTGGCGCCGGATTTCCGGCCAGGCGGGCAGGTAGCACCAGAGCGTTTCGCCATAGCGCTCGAGCGTGACCCTGCGGCCCTCGCCGGCGAGCACCGCTGTCGCGATGTTCCCGGGTTGGAAACCGGCCCGGCGCAGCGCCGCGATCAGCGCGAGCAGTTCGGCGCGGGTGAGGTCGGTGTCGTCGCCGACCGCCCCGAGCACTCGGCCGGCGAGGTTCTCGGCGAGTCGTGACGTTCCAAGCCACCAGGTGCTCGCGATGGTTGCCCGGATGAGCCGGAGGTTGTTGCGGACGCGGTCGATGTCGTCGTGCGCCAGGCCGTGGCGCTTGCGGGCCAGGGCAAGCGCGTCTTCGCGCGAGCCGACGCGACGGCCGCCAATGGCCAGCCGGCCGAGAAAGGGACCGAGCGCGCCCATCGTCATCCGGAACGAGTCGAAGTCGAACACCACGTGGCGGTCGATGGTCACGCCGAGCAGGCCTTCGACCGTGCGGCGGAGCAGCCCGGGGCCGCCGATGAGCAGGACGTGGGCGAGTTTCTCCATCCGGCGGAAGTCGGTGGCCGATTCGGCGGCCGTGACGCCCGGGACTTCGACGAGCAGGTCGCGGGGCAGGCCGACGAGGCTGACCCGGCCCGAGTCGAGGTCGAAGTGGCAGAGGATGACGATGTCGGAGTGGGCGCGCTCCTGGCGCGGGTTGCGGGCGTGACCCTCGCGCTCGACTTTGCCCAGGGCGCGCGCGTCCGAGCCGACCAGCAGGACATTGAAGGTCCCGGACAGGGCGAGGCCGGGAGTTTCGGTCGGCGCGGTCCGGTGTCGCGGGAGCAGCAGCCAGAGCAGCAGCCCGGCCGCAAGCAAGGCCAGCGGTGCCAGCACCGCGAGCAAGGTCCGGGACCGGGCCATCGGGTTCTAGCGCGAGGTGCGGATGCGTACCGGGTAGCCGACGAAGCCGAACACCCGCCGAATCTCGGTGGCGACGAACTTCAGCCAGGCCTTGTCCGCGGCCTGGGGCTTGGATAGCCTGAGCTTGAACATCGGCGGCCGGGTGCCGGTCTGGCTGATGGCGACGACCCGGCAGTCGTAGCTGGGCTGGCGGCGCTGGATGCGGGGCAGCACCGAGTCGCGCAGCAGCACGTTGCTGAGCTGGTGACCGCCGGCGTCGAATACCCGGCCGGCCGCCCGGACCGCGTCGGTCACGCCGGTGTTCTTGAGCGCCGAAGTGAAGACCACCGGCGCGTAGCCGACGAAGCCGAGGTGGCGGTCAAACCAGCGCTCGAGGTCGCTCACCACGGCGTGCGGCACGAGGTCGAACTTGTTGGCGACCACCACCAGGCCGCGGGCGCGCGAGTCGATGAGCCGCGCAAGCCGCTGGTCCTGGTCGGTCGGGCCCTCGGTGGCGTCCACCACCAGCAGCGCGACCGCGCAGCGCTCGATAGTGTCGAGCGCGCGGCTGACCGAGTAGTACTCGACGCCGTCGGTGACTCTGGTACGGCGGCGGATGCCGGCGGTGTCGAGCAGTCGGTAGAGCCGGCCGTCGAGCTCGAAGTCCTGCTCGACCGTGTCACGGGTGGTGCCGGGAATCGCGGTGACGATGGAGCGTTCGCTGCCGAGGAGCGCGTTGAGAAACGATGACTTGCCGACATTGGGCCGGCCGAGGATGGCGAGCGAAAGCGCCGTGGTCCCGGGCGCGCGCGGCTCGGGCGGGAAGCGCGCGAAGGCCGCCTCGAGCAGGTCGTCAACCCCGGTGCCGTGGGCGGCCGACAGGGGAAAGAGCCCGTCGCCGCCGAGCGCGTGGAACTCCGCCTGGTCGAATTCGCGCCGGGCGTCGAGCTTGTTCACCGCGACCAGGAAGCCGGTGCCTTCGCGCCTGAGCCGGGCGGCGATTTCCTGGTCGAGCGCGTGCAGGCCGTCGCGGCCGTCCACCACCAGCACGACGACGTCGGCCTCGCCGAGCGCGACCCGGACCTGGCGCTCTATCTGCCGCTGGATTTCGTCTTCGGCGTCGGGCACGAGCCCGCCGGTGTCAATGACCTGGCAGCGCCGGCCCGACCATTCGGCGGTGCGGATGATGCGGTCGCGGGTGATGCCCGGCTCGTGCAGGGTTATCGCGATGCGGCCGCCGACCAGGCGGTTGAAGAGCGTGGACTTGCCGGTGTTGGGCCGGCCGACGAGAGCGATGACAGCCATCGGCCAGAAGGCTACAGCCGGGCGCTCGCCGGTCAAGGCGCGAGGTTGGTCGGGCCGCCGGAGCCGCTATAATGGGACGATGATGCGCTTCGTCCTGCCGCTGTTGCTGGCCCTGAGCGCCGCGGGCCAGAACCTGCTCTCCAACCCCGGTTTCGAGAGCTGGACATCCGACACGCTGCCGGACGGCTGGCGGGTTGCGGCCGCGGTGGCGGTCAGGCGTGATGCGGACACGGTCTGCTTCGGGGTTGCGGCCTGCCGGGTCGAGTCGCGGGGCGCGGCGGGCGGGCCCGAGCAGTCGGTCGCGGTCCGGCCGGGCGCGAGCTACCGTTACCGGCTGCGGCTCTGGCACGATGACGACCGGGCCCGGGCCGCGGTGGTGGTTTCGTGGTTCCGGGACGATTCGTCGTTCATCCGCAGTGAGCGGCCGGTGGAATGGCTGCGCCGGCGCGGTTGGCAGACGCTCGAAGCCGCGGTGCGGGCACCGGCGGGCGCGGCCCGCGCGGCGTTCCAGGTCCGGCTGGATGGCCCGGCCGGGGCCCGGGTCCTGGCCGACGAGTGCTGGTTCGGGCTTGACGGCACCGAGCCCGCGAAGCTCGAGGTCTTCTTCGCCCGCGACAGCCTCTGCGAGCGGCTGGTGGAGTTCATCGGCGGGGCAAAGAAGTCGCTTGACTACTGCCACTACAACTCGTCGCGGCCCGAGGTAGTGGCGGCGTTGCTGGCGGCCCACGGCCGCGGGGTGAAGCTGCGCGTCATTACCGACAACACGCGGCTCGACAACGAGTGGGTTGCGGCGTTGCGCGCGGCCGGCGTACCGGTCTGGACCGATTCGATCGGCCCGGGACCGAACAACCTGATGCACAACAAGTTCTGCGTGCGCGACGACCGCGACGCGGACACGACCGACGATTTCACCTGGACCGCGAGCTACAACCCCAACGACGGTGAACTGCGGGCCGACTGCGCGCTGCAGGTGCCGCACGCCGGCATCGCGCGGGCCTACCTCGCCGAGTTCGAGCAGATGTGGGGTGGTGCGGGCGACCTGCCTGACCCGTCCCGCGCCAGGTTCCACGGCGGCAAGCTGGACGTGCAGGCCCGGCACGACTTCACCCTCGAGGGCAACCCCTGCCGGGTGTACTTCGCGCCCCAGGACCGGGTGAGCGAGCGGATCACCGAGGTCGCCGCCGCCGCGCGCCGGCACCTGCTGTTCGCAGTGTTCGCCTACACCTGGGACCCGCTGGGCGACGCGATGATCGCGCTCTGGAACCGGGGCGGCTGGTGCGGCGGGGTGTATGACAAGAGCGGGGCCTACGGCCAGGGGTCGGAGTTCGAGCGGCTGGTGAACGCCGGGCTCGAGGTGTACGTCGACTCGGTCAGCTTCGGCGAGCGGATAGTCCACGAGAAGTTGATGGTGGTGGACTCGCTGGTGACGGTCGCGGGCTCGGCCAACTGGTCGCAGAACGCCAACACCGGCAACGACGAGAGCACCATCATCCTCGAGCACCCGGACGTTGCCCGGCTGGTGCTGGCCGAGCTGCGCGAGCGGTTCCGCGAGGTGCCGGGCACGGGCATCGCCGAGCCGACGAGCGGGTTCGGACTGGTGCGGGGGTTGCGGCTGGCGCTGGCCCGTGACCTGGCCCGACTGGCCGAAGCCGGCGCGCTGGTGTTCGAGGCCACCGGCCGGCGACTCGAGCCGGGCGCGCGGCCCGCGCCCGGGGTGTACATCGTCCGCGACGCGGGTGGCGCCCGCCAGGTCCTCATCGTCCGCTAGCGCTTGCATCGGGCGGGCCCAAAGCTACCATTGAGCCGGAACTCGACGATGGTCAGGCATCCATTTCCGGTCGCGGGCGAGCTGTGCCGGGTGATCACCCGGGACGGGCTCGAGTTGCACGGGTTCGCGGCCGTGCCCGCGAAGCGACCCCGCGTCGCGCTGCTCCACGTCCACGGCTGGGATGGCAACTTCTACGAGAACCGGTTCGTCTTTCATGCCGCCCGGGTCGTCACCGGCCGCGGCCTTCTTTTCATCACCGCCAACAACCGCGGCCACGACTACGTCGCCGACGTGCTGCGCGACCGGGGCCGGTATCTCGACTACCGCCAGGTCGGCGGCATTTACGAGCGGTTCGCCAACTCGGTCGAGGACATCCGGGCGTGGGTGGACTTCTGCACGCGCCGTGGCTGCCGTCGGGTGATACTCCAGGGTCACAGCCATGGCGCGATCAAGGCGCTGCTCTACCTCGACAGGACCCGCGACCGCCGGGTGAACGGGCTGGTGCTGCTGTCGCCGTCCGACGACCTCGGGCTGGTCCGCGCGAAGCTCGGCCCGCGCTACTCGCGCGCGCTGGCACTGGCCCGGCGCCTGGTCGGCCAGGAACGGGACCGGGAGTTGATGCCGGGCTGGGCGAATGAGTATCCGGTCTCGGCCGGCACTTTCCTGGACTGCTTCGGCCCGGAATCGGTGACCGGGATGTTCAATATCGCCCGCACCGACCGGGACGAATTCCCGGAGCTGGCACGGGTGAAAGTGCCGGTCCTGCTCGCGGCCGGAACCGAGGATGAAGCGTTTGTCGGGCAGCCGCAGGACTTCTGCCGGGACGTCGCCGGCCTGCTGGCCGCGGCCCCGACGGTCACGACCGCGGTCATCAAGGGCGCGCCCCACAACTACCTCGGCCGCGAAGCCCGGCTGGCCGAGGTGTTGGACCACTGGCTGGCGCGCCAAGCCGGATGACCCGCGACACGTTCGAGGTCCTGCGCGACCGGCTGGCTGACCTGCCCGGCGTCTGCACCGACGAGGACTGCCTGGTCAGGGGCATCTGGAAGGTCGAACTGGCGTTCCGGCCCAACTTGGCCGAGCGGACCTTCAAATACTCCTTCTGGCTGGCGATGACCCGGGGCCAGGGCTGCTGCTACTGCACAGGAGATGAAACGCGCGGCCGCGAACTGGTTGGAACCGACGCGCGCGAGCTGGTGAGGGAGAAGACCTGCCTTTCGATCGCCGCGCTGGACGCGCTCTACGCCTCGGTCCCGAAGAGCCCGGCCGCGGTCCACGAGCTGGCCGGCACGGCCATCGAGAAGACCGGGCCGCGCACCGACATCATCGTCGCCGAGGCCGAGCGGCTGCTGGTCGGGGTCAAGGGCCGCAAGCCGCGGGTGGTGAACGTCGGCGTGGTGGGTAATGTCGTCCGCGGGTTGCTGGACCGTGGGTGCGAGGTGACCGCAACCGACCTCGAGCGCGAGATGGTCGGCCGTGAGGTCCACGGCGTCAGGGTCGGCGACGGCTACGAGACGCTGAAGCGCGTGCGCGAGTCCGACCTTGCCATCGTCACCGGGATGACGATTGCCACCGACTCGCTCGGGCTGATTGTCGAGGCAGCGCAGGAGGCGGGCACGAAGACGCTGGTGTTTGCCGAGACCGGGGCGAACTTCGGTGAGGAGTACTGCCGGACCATCGGCATCGATGCGGTGGTTTCGGAGCCGTTCCCGTTCTACATCTTCCAGGGCAAGAGCCGGATCGAGGTGTTCCGCAAGTGACACCGGCCGAGCGGTACTTCCTCGGCACCGGCCGGTTCGAATGCGACGGGGTGACGCTCGGGCAGGTCCTCGCCGGGCACCCGCCCCCGCTCTACCTGTACTCGGCCGGGCGCATCCGGGACCAGTACCGGAAGTTGACCGCGGCGTTCCCGGGCTTCCTGGTTTGTTACTCATTCAAGGCCAACCCGAACCCGGCAATCCTCGGGCTGCTGGCCGGACTCGGGGCCGGGGCAGAGGTGAGCTCGGCGGGCGAACTTCGGGCCGCGCTGGCGGCCGGGTTCGCGGCGAGGGACACGGTACTGGTCGGGCCGGCCAAGACCGACGAGGAAATCAGGCTGGCGATCGAGCACGGCATCGCGGCGGTAGTGTGCGACTGCCCGGATGACCTCGAACGGCTCGAGAAGCTGTGCCGGGAAGCGGGCCGGGAGCAGGACGTGCTTCTGCGGGTGAACACCCGCGAGCAGCCGCTGGCGCGGGAGAAGATGGTTGGGGGACCGGGCAAGTTCGGTTTCGACGAGGAAAAGCTGGTGACACAGGTGCGAAACGTTCGGCTCGAGCGGGCGCTCATCCGCGGCATCCAGGTCTACTCGGGCAGCCAGGCACTCGACCCCGGGTTCCTGTCCGGCCACTTCGAGTACGTCATCGAGCTGGCGCTCCGCCTGCGGGACGAGCTCGAGTTCGAGCTCGGGCTGGTGGACTTCGGCGGCGGGTTTGGAATCCCGTACGCCGCCGACGAGCCGGAACTGGACCTGGCGCCGGTGGCCGAGGCCGCACAGCGGGCCAGGCAGGAGCTTGCCCGTGAGTTCGGTGACTGCCGGCTGCTGCTCGAGTCGGGCCGGTTCATCACCGCCGAGGCCGGGGTGTTCATCACCCGGGTTCAGCGGGTCAAGCGCTCGCGCGGCCGCAGCATCATCATCACCGACTCGGGGATGAACGGGTTCAGCCGGCCGGTCTTCATGCAGGTCCAGCACCCGGTCCGATTGCTGAGCAAGCCGGACGCCCCGGCTGTGGGCCGGTTCGACGTCTGCGGGCCGATCTGTACCCCACTCGACTGCCTGGCCCGGGATGTCGAGCTGCCCGAGCCCGAGCCGGGCGACCCGCTGGGCGTGTTCCTTGCCGGCGCCTACGGCTACACGATGAGCCTTCTGAACTTCATGAGCCGCCGCGCGCCAGCCGAACTGCTCGCCGATCGCGGCTCCATCGCTGTCATCCGGCCGGCCAGCTGACCTGGCCGGGCGCCGTCCTCTTCTTACCCGCCCGGTGAGGTTGAATGTCAGGGCGCGTGCCCTGCCGCGTCAACTTCCGGACGCACCGGGCGAGGCCGGGCTTGACAAGCGGCGGGCGTGCCTTATCTTGAGGCAGGTATGCAGGGGAAACATATCCTGGTTCTCGATGACGAGGCGCCGGTGCGGGCGCTGTTGCAGAAAATCCTGACCGATGCCGGCTACCGGGTGACCGCGGTCGGCGACGGTCAATCCGCCCTGCGCGCGGCGCGCGATGACCCCCCCGACCTGCTGGTCTGTGACCTTTCGATGCCCGGGCTGAACGGGTTCCACGTGATGATGATGCTGAAACGGAGCTTCACCTTCGAGGCACCGATCATCGTCGTGTCCGGACTGAGCAAGGAGAAGGACGAGCTGGAGGCAAGGCAGGCCGGGGCCGATACGTTCTTGAGGAAGCCGGTGGACCGGGACAGGCTGCTGGCCGAAATCGGGAAGCTGCTTGAACCGAGGTTCGCGCCCCCGGACCCGGCACTGGCCCGGAAGCACATCCTGGTGCTGGAGGACGACGCCCGGACCCGGGTGATGCTGGAGATGCTGTTGCGCAACTGCGGCTACCGGGTAACCGGGGTCGGCGACGGGACGACCGCGTTCGAGCTGTTCCGGAAGCAGCCGCCCGACCTGCTGCTCTGCGACCTCGTTGTGCCGGGGATGCAGGGGATGGACCTGATCCGCGCGCTGCGGGGCGAGATGGATTTCAAGGGACCGATAATCGTCGTGTCGGGCCGGTCCCATGATTCGGTCGAGACCGCGGTGCTGGCGGCGGGCGCGGATTCGTTCCTGCCCAAGCCGATTTCGCGACAGTTGCTGTTGCACCACGTGGCGGACTACCTGAGCAGGAGCCCGGGATAGGGGCCACAGGGGGGGGACGATGGACAGATCAGGCAAGCACATCCTGGTGCTGGAGAACGACCTGGCGACGCTGAACCAGCTCAGCCACCGGCTGGCCGAGGCCGGGTACCGGGTGTCGCCGGTCGCGGACGCCGATTCGGCCAGTTGGGTCGTGCGGAATGACCGGCCGGATGCGTTCATCGTCGAGCTGACGATGCCGGGCGTGGACGGGTTCGAGGTGACCCGGGCGCTGCGCAGTGACGGGCACCGGTTCCCGGTCATTGCGGTGACGACCGCGGCCGGGGCGTTGGATACGAGGGCGCGCGCCGCGGGCGCGGACGCGGTGCTGAGTGAGCCGGTGGACCGGGCCGAGCTGCTGCGGGCCGTCGAGGAGCAATTGCTCAAGGTCGAGCTGCGTGAGCACGAGCGGCCGCGGGTGCCGCACGTGCTGGTTTTCGAGGACGAGCCGCGCACCCAGAAGATGATGAAGGCGATGCTTGAGACGGCCGGCTTCCGGGTGAGCGGCGCCGAGACCGGCACGACGGCGATGGAGATCGTTGACGAGGACCCGCCCGACCTGGTAGTTTGTGACCTGGCGGTGCCGGGCATCGACGGGTTCGAGCTGATCACCGCACTGCGGCAGGAGTTCGGTTTTCGCCGGCCGATCCTGGTGGTTTCGGGCCTGGATACCGAACCAGCGCGTCAGCAGGCGCGCGCCGCGGGCGCGGACGATTTCCTGGCCAAGCCGGTGGACCGGGCGAAGCTGCTGGGAAGAATCGAGGGATTGCTGGGGGCGCGGCCGGGCTGACCGGTCGCGGCCGCCGCCGGGTACAGGGCCGGCGGTGGCGACACCGGGCGAGGTGAAAGATGAGCCACGAGCGACGGGCGATGAGTGAGGGCAGCGGCCCGCGGGGGCGGCGATGAGCGGGCCGGTGCGGGTGCTGCTGGTCGAGGACGACCCGGCCGACGCCCTGCTGGTGCGCGAGCGGCTGGCCGACAGCGCCGACGGGATATCGGTGGTGTGGGTGGACACGCTCGGAGGCGCGGCCGCGCGGTTGGCCGAGGGAGGCATTGACGCCATCCTGCTCGACCTGGGACTGGGGGCGACGCGCGGGCTCGAGACCCTGCACCGGATGCGTGAGGTGACGACCGACGTCCCGATTGTCGTGTTGACCGGGATGGGCGACCGACTGGCCGGGGTCGAGGCGATCCGGCGCGGGGCGCAGGACTACCTGGCCAAGGACCGGGCCGACGGCGAGATGCTGGCCCGGTCTTTGCGCTACGCGGTCGAGCGGGCGCGCAGCGAAACCGCGCTCAGTCACACCAAGGTGATTGCCGATACGGTGGCCGAGGCGCTGGCCCTGGTCGACCGACGCGGCCGGGTGAGCTACGTCAACCCGGCCTTCGAGAAGATGTCCGGGCTCCAGTCGCGGGTGGCGGTCGGGATGGCGCTGGCCGATGTCGCCCGGTCTCTGGTCCGGCCCGAGGCGCTGGGCCACGCGCTCGGGCTGCTGGAGCGGGCGCTGCGCGGCGAGGATGTCCCGGCGACGACGGTGCCGTTCGCCGGCCCCGACGGACAGGCGCGGATGGTCGAGTTGCGGGTGCGCGTCGTGCGCGACGGCGGCGGCCCGCAGTCGCAGTTGGTCATCAGCGCGCTTGACATCACCCGGCGGGTCGACGCCGAGGCGGGCCGGCACGAGAGCGACCAGCGCTACCGGGCGATCGTGGCCCGGCTGCCGGGCGGCATCGTCCACATCGTCGACCGCGAGCTGCGCTATGTCTACAGCGCGGGCCGGGAGCTGACCGAGGCCGGCATCGACCCGGGGCGGCTGGCCGGCCGGTCGATCGGCGACGTACTGCCGTTGGAAACGGTGCAGGTGCTCGCGCCCCAGTACCGGCGGGCGCTGCGCGGCGAGGCGGTGCAGTTCGAGGGCAACTTTTCGGGCCGGCACTTCCTGGTCAATGCGGTGCCGCTGCCCGAGCCGGACGGGACGGTGAGCGAAATCCTCGTGCTGGCGGTCAACATCACCCAGCGCAAGCGGGCCGAGGAGGAGCTCCAGCGCGCCCACGACCTGCTCGAGCAGCGGGTCGAGGAGAGGACCGCCGAGCTGGCCCGGGCCAACAAGCTGAAGAGCGACCTGGTGGACATGGTGATGCACGACTTCGGCGACCCGCTCTGGGTCGTGAAGGGCTACGCCGAGCTGCTGCGCGACGGGGCGGTCGGCCCGCTGACCGGCGAGCAGCTGGAAACGGTCGGCGAGATGCTACGCAGCGTCGAGGCGCTCGAGCGGCTGCGGGCCGACATGCTCGAGGTGTCGCGCCACGAACGCGGCCGGGTCGTGCTGGAGTGCGGAGAGCACGACGCTCGCGAGCTGGTTGACTGCTGCGTGGCCGAGCTCGGTCTGCTGGCGCGGCGCAAGAGCATCGAGCTGGTCGTCGACGTGCCGCCGGTAGCGTTCGAGTGCGACCAACGGCGGCTGCGCCAGGCGGTTATCAACTACTTGTCCAATGCCATTCGCTACACGCCGTCGGCCGGCCGGGTGCGGGTCAGCGGCCGGGAGGACGGCGGCCGGCTTGAGCTGGTCGTGGAGGACAACGGGCCCGGGCTGTCCGCCGAGGAGGTCGGCAGGGTCTTTGATGACTTCTACCGGGGCGCCAACCGCAGCGCGGGTTCGACCGGGCTGGGACTGGCGGTCGTCAAGCTGATGGTCGAGGCGCACGGCGGCGAGGTTTGGTGCGACTCCGAACCGGGCCGCGGCTCGCGCTTCGGGCTGCGTGTCCCGCTGCGCCGGCCGGGGGAAGGATGAAACAGGCAGGCGTGCGGGAGCAGGAGCGGCGGGGCGCGGCCGAGGAGCGCTACCAAATGCTGTTCCGGACCATGCTCGACGGGTTCGCGCTGCACGAGATCATCCTCGACGACGACGGCCGGGCGTGCGATTACCGGTTCCTGGAAGTCAACCCGGCGTTCGAGGAACTCACTGGGCTGAAGGCGGATGACATCGTCGGCCGGACCGCGCTCGAGGTGCTGCCCGGGCTGGAGTCTTTCTGGGTCCAGACCTACGGGCGGGTGGCGCTGACCGGCGAGCCGGCCCGGTTTGACCACTACGCCGCCCGGCTTGACCGGCACTACCGGGTGTACGCCTTCCGGCCGCTGCCGGGCCGGTTTGCCTGCGTGTTCAGCGACGTCACCGAGCTGAAGCGGGCACAGGCCGAGCTCGAGCAGCACCGCGACCATCTCGACGAGCTGGTGAAGCGCCGCTCGGCCGAGCTGGCCGCGAGCGAGGCCAAGTACCGCAACCTGGTCGAGCGGGCCTCGGACGGCATCCTGATAATCCAGGACGGGCGCGTCCGGTTCCTGAACCGGCGCTGCGCCGAGTTGCTAGGCTACGAACAGGCCGCGCTGGCCGACGCGCCCTACGACCAGTTGCTGCCCCCGGACCGGGCGTTGGTGATGCTGGAGCGCTACCGGCGGCGGATGGCCGGTGAAGCGGTTCCGACGACCTACGAGACCGAGTTGCTTTGCCGGGACGGGTCGCGGGTGCCGGTCGAGGTCAACGCCGGGCTGGTCGAGCACGACCGCCGGCCGGCCGACCTGTTGCTGGTGCGGGACATCAGCCGGCGGCGCGCGGCCGAGGAGAAGTCGCAGGCCAGCGAGCGGCGCTACGAGCGGATGGCCGAGAACCTGCCCCGGGGCGCGGTTCACGTCCTCGACCGCGACCTGCGTTACGTCTACAGCGCCGGCGAGGAACTCACACGCGTCGGCCGGACCTGGCGGGACTACGCCGGCCGGTCGGTCCGCGAGGTGTTGTCGCCGGGCAACGCCGGGCTGGCCGAGCGGCACCTCCGTCGGGCGCTGGCGGGTGAGCGGGTGCGGTTCGAGGGCCGGTTCGGGGGCCGGGAGTTCATTGTCAGCGCGGTGCCGCTGGACGGCGACCCGGCGCGGCCCGATACCCTGCTGGTGCTGGCGGTGGACATCACCGAGCGGCGGCAGGCCGAGGCGGCGCTGGGCCGGGTGAACGAGGAACTGGCCCGGTCGAACGCCGAGCTCGAGCAGTTCGCCTCTGTCGCCTCGCACGACCTGAAGGAGCCGCTGCGCAAGGTGGCGAGCTTCGCCGAACTGCTGGCGAAACGCTACCGAGGTCAGCTCGACGAGAAAGCCGACAGCTACATCGACTACGTGGTTGACGGCGCGCGCCGGATGCAGCTGCTGATCGACGAGCTGCTGGCCTGGTCCCGGGTCGGTACGCGGGGCCGGCCGCCGGCGCCGGTCGAACTCGAAGCCGTCTTCGAGCGCGTGCGGGACAACCTTTCGACGGCAATCGAGGAGAGCGGGGCGACGGTTGTCAGCACCGGGCTGCCCCGGGTGAGCGGCGACCGCGACCAGTTGGTTCAGCTACTGCAGAATCTGGTCGGCAACGGCATCAAGTTCCACGGCGAGCGGCCGCCCGAGGTGACGGTCAGCGCCGCACCGGCCGGGGACAGCTGGCAGGTGTCGGTCAGGGACAACGGCATCGGCATCCCGCCCGAGTACCACGATAAAGTCTTCGATCTCTTCCAGCGGCTGCACGGCCGGGGCGAGTATCCCGGGACCGGGCTGGGGCTGGCGATCTGCCGGCGGATAGTCGAGCGCCACGGCGGCCGGCTGTGGGTGGAGTCCGAGCCGGGCCAGGGTTCGGTGTTCCGGTTCACGCTGCCCGGCGCCGGGACCGCGGAAGGCCCGGCCACCGGCGACAGCGAGCAGACCGGCGCGGCGATGTCGCGAAAGGGGGACAAGTGATACGGGACGACAGGTTGGGACGGCCGGCGCGGGTGCTGCTGGTCGAGGACGACCCGGGCGACATCGAGCTGACCCGGGAAACGCTGCGCGAGGGCAAGGTCAGGGTGGACCTGAAGGAAGTGAGGGACGGCGAGCGCGCGCTCCAGTACCTGCGCAAGCAGGGCGAATACCGGCACGCGCTGCAGCCCGACCTCGTAATCCTGGACCTGAACCTGCCGCGCAAGGACGGCCGGACCGTGCTCAGCGAGATGAAGGCCGACGAGGAGCTGCGCAAGATACCGGTCGTGGTGCTGACGACATCGTCGGCCGAGGAGGACGTCGTCCGTTCCTACGGCCTGGGAGCGAACTGCTACGTGACCAAGCCGCTCGGGCTCGAGGAATTCTCCAAGATCGTCAAGGCAATCGAGAGCTTCTGGCTGTCGGTGGTCCGGTTGCCGCCCAACCACGACTGAGCCCGGCTTGCCCGCGGCCGCGCCCGGGCCTATACTGTTTGAAGAGAATCCGACCGATGACCAGATTCCGACTTTCAGACAGCAAACAGCAACGGTACCGCGGTACCGAGGAGGAGCGATGAGGTTTGGTTTTCTGCTGCTGGCCGTGCTGCTGGCCCTGCCGGCCGGCGCCGCGACCCTGAGCCGGGATTTCAGCTTCCCGGCGGGCGATTTCGACGTTTCCGACATGGACGGCCGGGCGCTGGTGACCGGCGTCGGGATGGACGTGACCGACGAGCCGGGAAAGCCCCAGCTGCCGGTGCGGCCGGTGGCGCTCGAGTTGGACGGCAACTGCGTCGTGCGGGCGGTGCGCGTCACGGCGAGCAACTGGACCGGGCTCGACACCGACGCCGAGCCGTTTCCCTGCCAGCGGCAGGTGGTGCTGAGCCGGACCGACCTGGCCGAAGCTTTCACGCCGCCCGACCCGGCGGTGTACGGCTCACACGATGCCTGGCCGGCCGTAGCCGGCCGCTGGACCGGCACCGGCCGCCGCGGCGAGAACACGGTCGTCGACCTGCTGCTCCACCCGGTGCGCCGGGCCGCGGGCCTGCTTGAGCGCTGCGGCCGCATCCGGGTCGAGGTCGATTATGACCGGCTGCCGCCCCTGCCCGCGCTGGACGTCGCGGCCTTCGAGTACGTCATCGTCACCTCGGCCGCCTATGACAGCATCTTCCAGCGGCTGGCGGACTGGAAGACCAGGAAGGGCGTGCCGGCGGTCATCCGCCACATCGACTGGGTCTACGCCAACTACACCGGCCGCGACAACGCCGAGAAGCTCAGGAACTACATCAGGACCCTGCCCGACTCGGGCGCGCGCTACGTGCTGCTGGGCGGCGACGTCAGCGTCGTCCCGTTCCGCAAGGCGTTCGCGATGGTCAGCGAGGGCAACATCCACAACCGCGAGGACTCGCTGCCCTGCGATCTGTACTTCGCGGACCTGGACGGCGACTGGGATTTCAACGGCAACAACGTCTTCGGCGAGGCAGGGGACTCGGTTGACCTGTACCCGGACCTGTACGTCGGCCGGGCGCCGGTGGACTCGCGCCAGGACGCGCAGGCGTTCGTCAACAAGGTGCTGGAGTACGAACAAAGCCCGGCGATGCCGCGCCAGCGCAACGCGCTGTTCTTCGCCGAGGTGATGTGGACGAACCCGTACACCGACGGCGGCGTGCACAAGGACCGGCTCGAGGCCAAGTCGTTCACCGGCCACGATGTTACCAAGAAGTACGAGCGGATGGGCAACGAGTCGCGCGCGAGCGTGATGGCGGCGATCCGCGACGGCCAGAACTGCCTGAACCACGACGGCCACGGCTGGATCGACGTGATGAGCTGCGGCGGCTACCCGAACTACCTCCGCACCCGCGACGGCGACACCATCACCAACGCCTACAAGGGGATAATGTTCTCGATCGGCTGCTGGACCACCGCCTTCGACGAGGTCTCGATCGGCGAGGCGTTCGTCACCAACCCGAACGGCGGGGCCGCGGCGCTCGTCGGCAACTCGTCCTACGGCTGGGGTTCGCCCGGCAACCCGGGTTTCGGCTACTCGGACAAGTTCGACGACAAGTTCTGGGCGATGATCCAGAACGAGGGCGAGGTGCGGGTCGGCGCGGCGCTGGCCGAGGCCAAGGCCTGGTTCGCGCCGTTCTCGCGCGGCCGCAACGTCTACCGCTGGCACCAGTACCAGTTGAACCTGATGGGCTGCCCGGAGATGCCGGCCTGGACCGCGGTGCCGGACAGCATGCGCATCAGCGCGCCGGCCGAGGTCCCGCCGCGCGCGGGCCGGGTGCTGGTGACGGTGCTTGACATCCTCGGCGAGCCGGTCGAGGGCGCGCTCGTCTGCCTGATGAAGGGCGAGGAGTCGTATGCCCGGACCCTGACCGGCACCGACGGCGCGGCCTGGCTCGAAGTGACGCCGGCGACCGGCGGCAGCTTCGACCTGACCGTGACCGCCCGCGACCGCCTGCCCTGGCAGGGCACGATACCGGTCGGCTCGGGCGCCTGGGTTAACTTCGCGGGCTGGACGATCGACGACTCGGCCGGCAACGGCGACGGCATCGCCAACCCGGGCGAGGCCATCCGGCTGCCGGTGCTGATGCACAACGCCGGCGAGGCGATGTCCGGCCCGAAGGAAATCGTCCTGCGCTCGATCGACCCGTGCGTGGTCATCACCGACAGCCTGGGCAGCGTCTGCGAGCTCGCGCCGGGCGAGTCGCTGGCAATCGCCGACGCCTTCGCGGTCAGCGTGCTGATGTGCCCGCGGGACGGCCACGGCCTGCGGTTCGACCTGGTGGTGCGCGACCCCGAGTACGGCGAGGAGCAGGTCTTCTACCCGGTGATACTCGTCGGCCGGCCGAATCTTGCGTTCGAGCGCTACTGGCTGCTCGACCCGCCGCTGCTGCCGGCCGGGACCGGCGAATTGCGGGTCTGCGTCCAGAACGGCGGCTACGGCTGGGGCCACGAGACCTGGGCGACGCTACGGTCGCTCGACCCGGACGTCACCGTGCTCGAGCCCGAAAGCCTGCCCGTCGGCGAGGTGGCGCCGCGCGACCGGCGCGCGCCGGCCGACAGCTTCCGGGTCTCGGTGGACCCTGGTTGCCCGGCGTCGTACCTGGCGCCGATGGAGCTCGTTACCCGCACCGGCGACATCGAGTTCCGCGACACCTTCAACCTGCTGGTCGGCAACTTCGGGTTCGCGGACGACATCGAGTCCGGGGACAGCAAGTGGACCCACGGCGGCAGCGGCGACCGCTGGCATATCTCGACCTACCGGGCGAACACGGGCACGCATTCCTGGTACTGCGGCGACTCGGTCAGCCGGCGCTACTCGGCCAACATGAACAGCTGGCTGGAGACCGACGAGTTCATGGTCGCCGAGAACTGCTCGCTGAAGTTCTGGCGCTGGTTCAGCGTGCCCAACTACGGCGTGGACGGCATCTACGTCATCGTCCGGCGGGGCGCGGTCTCGGAGACGCTCGACTTCATTGGCACCGGCGGAGCGCTGGAGGACAGGGGTCAAGGGGAAGAACCGGGACCGGCCCCGACCCTGGAACCCTGGAACCCCGGAACCCTTGAACCCTCGCCCTTGGGCATCGAGAGCGACTGGTTCCAGGAGAAGTTCGACCTGTCCCATATCCCGGCCGGCGAGACGATCAGCATCCGCATCGGGTTCAAGAGCGACAGCGAGGACAACGACGAAGGGTTCTACATCGACGACTTCGAGGTGACCGGCAACGTGCCGCCGCTGCTCGGGGTCACGCGCGAGGGCGCGCGCACAAGGCTGACGGCCGGTCTTTCGCTGGCGCCCAACCCGCTGCGCGGCGGCTTCGCCACCCTGCGTTACAGCCTGCCCCAGGCCGGGCCGGC